>NZ_LSKH01000153.1:0-43698 GCF_001557395.1 Sphingomonas sp. CCH5-D11
TCGGCGAGGCCGCGTTATCGGTGCTCTAGGGGGACGCCCGATATCGCGACCTCGACGCCTTTCTATACCCTACTAAATACATGGGCAATCACTTCGATCCCGGTCGAAGACGGAACGCCTGCCGCTTGCGACGAAGCGCGACGACAACGATAAGCGGGCCATGCCCAAGTGCCGTGCAGACCAGTTGCTCGTTGATCGTGGACTCGCGGAGTCGCGCACCCGCGCGCAGGCGCTGATCATGGCGGGCCTTGTGTTCACCGGCGATCGCAAGGTCGAAAAGCCGGGGCAGACGCTTTCCGAAGGCGCGACGCTCGACGTGCGCGGGCGCGACCATCCCTGGGTGTCGCGGGGCGGCATCAAGCTTGCCCATGGACTCGATCATTTCGGATGGGATGTCACCGGGGCGACGGCGATCGACGTCGGTTCCTCCACCGGCGGCTTCACCGATGTGCTGCTGACGCGCGGTGCGGCACGCGTCTATGCCATTGATAGTGGGACCAATCAGCTCGCATGGAAGCTGCGACAGGATCCACGGGTGGTGGTTCACGAACAGACCAGCGCACGCGTCCTCACGCCGGATCACGTGCCCGAGCCGGTGGATCTGATCGTTTGTGACGCAAGCTTCATCGGCATCGCCAAGGTGCTCGACGTACCGCTTGGCTTCGCCAAGCCGGACGCGCGGGCACTGACGCTCGTGAAGCCACAGTTCGAGGCCGGGCGAGAGGAAGTGGGGAAGGGCGGCGTGGTCCGCGACGAAGCGGTGCGCCAGCGGGTGTGCGACGAAGTGGCCGCCTGGTTTGTCAGCAAGGGATGGCAAGTTCAGGGGATCGTTGAAAGCCCGATCACGGGCCCCGAGGGGAACGTGGAGTTCTTGCTGGCGGCTGTCCGCATTTGAGCCAATCGCCTGTCACTCGGGCAATTTCATACATTTACCCGTTCCCTGCACCGGGATTATGGCGCCGCGACGGTCAGGGAGGGCTTGTGGGGGGCATTGCATCTAGAGAGCAGCTGCGGATGTCTTTTGCGCGCTGGGCGCTGTTCTGCGTGCCGCTCATCCTGCTGCTTGGATTTTTTTCCGGCCGCAGTGTTCCCGCTGGCGACGATAGTCTTTGGTATCAAAGCCTTGCCAAGCCAGCTCTGACGCCGCCGGGGTGGATGTTCCCCCTGGTCTGGGCGACGCTCTACGTCATGCTGGGACTGGCGCTTGCCATTTTCCTGAATGCGCGGGGAGCGCGTGGTCGCCGGCTCGCCATCGGCCTGTTTGCGGTGCAGTTCGGCCTGAACCTGGCCTGGACTCCGCTGTTCTTCGGCGCACATCGGATCAATTCGGCCACCATCGTGCTGATCCTGATGCTGGCGCTGGCGATCGCCACAACCGTCGCCTTTGGCCGCATCCGGCCGCGCGCTGCCTGGCTGATGGTGCCCTATCTGGTCTGGATCAGCTTCGCAGGCGTGCTGACGTGGCGGATCGGGCAGCTGAACATGGATGCGCAAGCCCTTGTGCCGGGCGCCCGAACCTCCCAAGTCATCGGTTGATTCTCTACCCGAAAGGCTTGGCCCCATGCAGTCCGAAAACCGGCTGTTCGACGATCTGGTGAAATTCGTGAACGGGGCCGCTGGCACGGTCGCCGGCGTTGGCCGCGAGGCGCAGGCCGGCGCGCGGGATCGTGCGCGCGAGTGGATCGGCGGTCTGGATTTCGTCAGCCGCGAGGAGTTCGAGGTCGTCAAGGCGATGGCGGTGGCGGCCCGCGACGAGGCAGATGCGCTGCGCGCGCGACTGGACGCCCTTGAGGCACGACAGCAGGGCGCTGCGCCCGCAGCCGACTGATCCGCGCGCTTTGCGTCATCACCCATTCCCGTGCGATAAGGCGTTAATGCTCGACGAAGCCGATAACGAACAAGAACCCGAAGCCCCGCTCGACATGCTCGAGAGCTATTTCTCGGCGCATGGCTGGTCTTATGACCGGCACGAAGACGAGATCAGCGCCCGCATGAAAGGCAGCTGGACCGACTATGAGCTGCGCGCGCTCTGGCGGGACGAGGATGGCGTTCTGCAGTTCCTCGCCTTTCCGGACGTGAAGGTCGCGGAGCATTCCCGTGCAGCCATTTACGAGACGATCGGTCTGGTGAACGAGCAGCTCTGGCTGGGTCATTTCGAACTCTGGTCGTCCAGCGGCATCCTGCTGTACCGGCACGCGACGCTGGTCGATCAATCGGAGGACGACGCTACCTTGTCGCTGGAAGCGGCGCAGGTGCTGGTCGAGACGGCGATCGACGAGTGCGAGCGTTTCTATCCCGTGTTCCAGTTCGTCCTGTGGGGCGGAAAATCGCCGCGCGATGCGATCGCTGCGGCGCTGATCGAGACGCAGGGCGAGGCCTGACACCATGACATTGCCGAAGTCGCTGTGGCTGGTGGGAGCCGGCAACATGGGCGGCGCGATGCTGCGCGGCTGGATCGCCGCCGGCCTTTCGCCCGATGCGGTGACAGTCGTTGATCCCGGATCGCCGGCCGTTCCCCCGGGCGTGCGCGTTCTGGCCGCGCCAGAGGGACCGGCGCCGGAGGTGATCGTGCTCGCCGTGAAGCCGCAGTTGCTGGATGCGGTGGCGCCATCGCTGGAGCAGGTTCACCCTGCGTTGCTGCTTTCGATCCTGGCTGGCGTCGAAGAGGCCGCACTTGCACAGCGCATACCGGCGGACAGCATCGTTCGCGCGATGCCGAACCTGCCGGTGGCGATCGGAAAAGGCGTGACGGCACTCCACGCGGCCGCCTCCACCGAGGAGGCGCGGGCCACGGCCGAAGCGCTGGTCGCGCCGCTTGGCCAAGTCGAGTGGATCGGCGACGAGGCAATGTTTGACGCGGTGACGGCGCTGTCCGGCTGTGGCCCGGGCTTCGTGTTTCGCTTCGTCGACGCATTGGCAGCGGCTGGCACCGCGCTGGGCCTGCCGGCCGATCAGGCGGCGCGGCTCGCGCTGGCGACGGTGGAGGGCTCGGCGGCAATGGCGGCCGGGGCAGGGGAGAGCCCGGCTGTTCTGGCCGATCGGGTCGCCAGCCCGGGCGGATCGACGCGCGAAGGGCTGAACGTGCTGGATCGCGACGGGGCGTTGCAGTCGCTGTTGAAGGCGACGCTTGCGGCCAGCCGTGAGCGCAATGCGGAGCTCGCCGCGGCTGCCCGGGGCTGAGTCGTGCCAGTGCCTCGGAAAGCCGGGGCGAGGCTCGCCACGGTTTGCGAGCGCTGACAGCAAACCTCAGGCGTTCAGGTTGCGGAACAGGGGTGCCCGGCACAGGCCGCGATGAGGCAGGTTGTCGGGCAGTCGAGAGTGCGAGTGCCCGAATTGCGCCGTTAGACGGCAAGCTGACGAAATCAAACCCTAGCTGCGCAGGGCCTCGACCCGCAGGCGTTCCTCTTCGGGCACCAGGCCTTCCAGCACCGCCCAGAAACCGCTCACCGCGCCTTGGCCGGCTTCCGAATAGGCCGCCGCAAATCGCTCGCGCAACGCGTTGTAGAGATCAGCCTCAAATGCCTCGCCCTCCTTGGTGAGGCGCAACAGCCGCTGACGCCGATCCCGCTCGCCCGGACGCGCTTCCACATAGCCACGATCGGTAAGCTCCCCCAGCACGCGCCCAAGCGATTGCTTGGTGATGCCGAGCAGCGCCAGCAGATCGGACACCGCCATGTCCGGCTTCCGCGCAATGAAATACAGCGCACGATGATGGGCGCGGCCCAGCCCCTTGCGCGCCAGACCCCGGTCGATCGATCGGGTGACTCGGGTGCTTCCGAAATAGAGCAGCTCAATGCCGCGGCGGATTTCGGGCTCCCGCAGGAAGAGCGGGGATGCAGAGGAGGGTGTGGCAGCCATGTTGACCGGCATTGCCATCCGCCCTACCCGACCGCAACCCTCTCAACGGTGCGCCTGTCGCACCCTCCAGGAGCTCCATCTTGTCGACCCCCGCGCCCTTCGTCTTCGAGCCTAACACCGCCCCGGTTCCGGCAACCGAGCGAGCAGGCCGCATTGCGGATCCGCTGTTCGGGCGCGTCTTCACCGATCACATGGCGATCGTACGCTGGTCGGAGGAAAAGGGCTGGCATGATGCCAAGATCACCGCGCGCACGACGCTGACGGTCGATCCGGCAACGGCGGTGCTGCATTACGCGCAGGAAATCTTCGAAGGCCTGAAGGCCTATCGCCACGATGACGGCAGCGTTGCCCTGTTCCGCCCCCATGCCAATGCCGCGCGCTTCCGGGATTCGGCGCGGCGCATGGCGATGCCGGAGCTGCCCGACGACCTGTTCATCGGTTCGATCGAAGCATTGGTGAAGGCCGATGCCGACTGGTTTCCCTCGGTCGAGGGCGGCTCGCTGTATCTGCGCCCGTTCATGATCGCGAGCGAGGTGTTCCTGGGCGTGAAGCCCGCGGGCGAATATCTCTACATGGTGCTGGCCTCTTCGGCGGGTTCCTATTGGAAGGGCGGGGTTCGGCCCGTCTCGCTGTGGGTAAGCCACGATTATTCGCGCGCGGCGGCGGGCGGCACAGGCGCCGCGAAGTGCGGCGGCAATTACGCCACCAGCCTGGTGGCGCAGCAGGAGGCGATCCGCCGCGGCTGTGACCAGGTGGTGTTTCTCGACGCGGCCGAGCGCCGCTGGATCGAGGAACTGGGCGGCATGAACATCTTCTTCGTGTTCGACGACGGATCGATCCAGACGCCGCCGCTTACCGGCACGATCCTTCCGGGGATCACGCGCGATTCGATACTGACCCTGGCGCGCGATGCGGGGCTTACCGTGCGCGAGGAGCTGTATTCGATCGATCAATGGCGCGCGGATGCGCAGAGCGGCCGGCTGACGGAGAGCTTCGCCTGTGGCACCGCCGCCGTGGTGACGCCGATCGGGCAGGTGTCCGGCCCCGACTATAGCTTCACCATCGGCACTGGCGGCACGGGTCAGACGACCAAGCGCTTCCTTGACACGCTGACCGCAGTGCAGCGCGGCCAGGCACCCGATCCGCACAATTGGCTTCACCCGATCGTTTGAGGTGATTGCACTTCGCGCCGGCTCGTTATAGGGCCGCGCGCTCTGCTGGGGCGTCGCCAAGCGGTAAGGCACCGGTTTTTGGTACCGGCATTCGCAGGTTCGAATCCTGCCGCCCCAGCCACGTCTCCCTTGTTGCGATCTTTACACCCCAGGCGCTCCCGCGGTGTGCTGTTCTTCTTCAAGCCATTGCGCCGCAAAGGTGCCGCGTCTCACATAAAGGCTGGTGCCGCCGCCCGCGCATCTGTTATCGATCTGTCATAAAAAAAAAGGCGCGCAGCAGCAGGGACGGATCGGGACACATTCGGGGGCGCTATGAATCTCCGTCACATCGAAGTCTTTCACGCCGTCTATTCGGTCGGGTCGATCAGCGGTGCCTCGCGCCTGCTGAACGTCTCCCAGCCGTCGGTTAGCAAGATTGTGAAGCATGCCGAGTCGCGACTTGGATTTCCGCTCTTCACGCTGGTCCGCGGGCGGCTGACCCCGACCGAGGAAGCGCATATTCTGTTTCGCGAGGTCGACGATCTGCATAGCCGGATCGACACGTTCCAGCGTGCGGCGCGGAACCTGCGGTCGACGTCAGAAGGCAACATACGGGTCGGCGTGCTGCCATCGCTCGCGCTGGCGACCGCGCCGCATGCCATCGCCGCCTTCCGCCGCAAGCTGCCGCTGGTCACATTCGAGGTGTCGGCAATTCACCATGATGAGTTCCGCGAAGCGCTGATGTCGCGGGACTGCGATTTCGTGATCGGGCACCAGGCATCGAACGATCCCGAGATCGCCTCTGCGCGGCTGGGCACAGGACGTGTGGGCGCGTTGTTCGGATCGGGGCTTCCCTGCGGCGACCTGCCGGCCATTCCGCTGGAGGTGCTGCGGCAACATGAGATCATCGGCCTCGCGCCGAGCGTGGCGATCGCGGATCTCGTCTCGCCCATCCTTTCCCGCGCGACCGGCGGGGCGCGGGGCATCCAGGTCAAGTCGGTCTATATCGCCGCGGCGCTTGCCCGGAGCGGGGCCGGGGTCGCGATCGTCGACGAGTTCACGGCCGAAGCGTTTATCGGCGCGGACCTGTCATTCCGCCCGGTCGTGCCGGCCGCGACGTTCGAATTGTCGGTTCAGCACCTGGCGTCGCATCCGCTGTCGCGGCTTGCGCGGAGCTTCCTCGACCTCATGCGCGGGATGATCCAGAACCGGCCGGAAGCGGTTGCCCCGCACGTCAGTTGCCTTAACGCTATGGCCAGCTGCCAACACTGAATGCTTGTTTCCGGGCGCCGGTTCATGTGAATTTTGCCCGTCTGCTGAAAGCGGGGGAGCATATGAAAGAGCGCGCTTATTTCACCGGCATCGTTGGTGCCGCGATGCTTCTCGCCGGGCCGGCACAGGCCGGCCCGCTGGCGGCGGAGGCGCGCAATCAGGTGCTGGCCGGGGTGGATGCCAAGAAGGTCGAGACGGTCGGCCGGGCCGTCTGGGGCTTTGCAGAAACCGGATATCAGGAGCAGAAGAGCGCCGCGCTTCTGGCGAAGGAGCTGAAGGACGCCGGCTTTCAGGTGACGATGGGCGTAGTGGGCGAGCCAACCGCGTTTGTCGCCAGCTATCGCAGCGCGCCGGGACCGGTGATCGCGATCACCGCGGAATATGATGCGCTGCCGGGGCTGGCACAGCAGGCGGTGCCGACCAAGGCGCCGATCGCGGGGCAGGCGCATGGCCATGGCTGCGGCCACAATCTGCTCGGCGCCGCCTCGGTCGCTGCGGCGATCGCGGTGAAGAAGTGGATGGTCGCGGCGAAAGTGCCCGGCGAGCTGCGTGTCTATGGCACCCCGGCGGAGGAGGGCGGCTCCGGCAAGGTGTATATGGTGCGCGACGGCCTGTTCAAGGACGTGGACGCCGCGGTGCACTGGCACCCGTCGGGGGCGAACTCGGCCGCCCAGTCGATCAGCATGGCCAATACGAACGGCAAGTTCCGCTTCCATGGGCGATCCTCGCACGCATCCGGCAATCCCGAGGCGGGCCGCTCGGCGCTGGACGCGGCGGAGATCATGAACGTCGCGACCAATTACCTGCGCGAACATGTGCCGGATCGCACCCGCATCCATTATGTGATCACGAGCGGCGGCGGGGCTCCCAATGTGGTGCCGGATTATGCCGAGGTGTTCTATTACGTCCGTTCGCCCGACCCGCAGGTGGTGCGCTCGGTAATGGCGCGGGTGAAGAAGGCGGGCGAGGGCGCGGCGATCGCAACGGACACGCGGATGGAGTTCGAGCAGGTCGGGGGTGTTTACTCCATGCTGCCGAACGACACGCTGGGCCAGATGATGGACAAGAACCTGCGCTCGCTGGGCGGCATCGAATGGACGGCGGAGGAAAAGGCGTTCGCAGCCAAGATGCGCGAAAGCGTGCCGGACGCGCGCGGCACGATCGAGTCGGTCGCGCAGGTCCAGCCCTATGCCGTGCGCACCGATCCCGATGCCGCCGGGGGCTCGACCGACGTGTCCGACATCTCATGGGTGGTCCCGACCGTCGGCCTTGGCACTGCCACCTTCGTTCCCGGCATGCCCGGCCACAGCTGGCAGAATACCGCGGCGGCAGGGAGCAGCATCGGCACCAAGGGCGCCGTGCTTGCCTCCCGCACGCTGGCGCTGACGCTGGCCGAAATGATCACCAGCCCCGATGTCATCGCGACCGCCAAGGCGGAGATGGAGAAGCGTCGCGGGCCGAACTTTACCTATGTCGCCATGGTCGGCGACCGCGCACCCGCGCTGGATTACCGGAACAACAGTCGCGTGGACTGACGTTTCCACCTCGACAACGCGTAAGCAACAGGAGTTATCGCCATGAATCTCGCGCAATTTGCGCGCCGTCGCTACACGCCCGGCGCAACCGCGATCGAAGCCATGCCGCATCTGACCAAGGCGCTCGGCGGCGCGGAGCTGTTCATCAAGCGCGACGACCAGCTCGGCCTGACCGGCGGTGGCAACAAGACCCGCAAGCTGGAGTTTCTGGTGGCGGACGCGCTGGAGCAGGGTGCCGACACGTTGATCACGGTCGGTGCGGTGCAGAGCAATCACTGCCGTCTGACACTGGCGGCGGCGGTGCGCGAAGGGCTGAAATGCCGCCTGGTGCTGGAGCAGCGGGTGCCCGACAGCTACGATCCGCAGGCGTCGGGCAACAATTTCCTCTTCGACCTTCTGGGCGTGGAGGCCGTAACCGTGGTGAAGCTGGGCGACGACCTGCAGGCGGCGATGGATCAGGTGGCGGCAGACCTCGCGGCCGAGGGACGCAAGGGATACATCATCCCGGGCGGCGGCTCCAATGCGCTTGGCGCGCTCGGCTATGTCGCCTGCGCCGAGGAGATCCTGGCACAGTCGTTCGCCAGCGGAATGGCCTTTGACCGCATCGTGGTGGCGAGCGGGAGTGCGGGCACCCATTCCGGAATCGTCGCTGGTCTGGTCGGCAACAGTGCGGCCATTCCGGTGACCGGGATCAACGTGCGTCGGCCGCGCGCGGAGCAGGAGGGCAATGTCCACAAGCTGGCCGTTGCGGTAGCCGAGCTGGCCGGTGTGGTTCCCGAGATCACGCCGGATCTGATCGAGTGCCGCGACGAATGGGTCGGGCCGGGCTATTCGCTGCCCACGCCAGAAATGGTGGAGGCTGTCCGCATGTTCGCCTCGCTCGAAGGGGTGCTGCTGGATCCCGTCTATACCGGCAAGGCAGCGGCGGGCCTGATCGGACTGGTCCGGTCCGGCGAGATCGCGAAGGGTGAGCGCGTGCTCTTCGTTCACACCGGTGGATCGCCGGCGCTCTATGCCTATCAACCGGTGCTGACCGGCGCCGTGGCTGCCTGATCATGGACGTGCCGCTGACCATTGGCGTGCTCGGCGGCATGGGGCCGGCGGCCACCATCGATTTCATGACCAAGGTCCTGCGCCACTCCCAGGCGGGAGCGGCGCGGGAGCAGGACAATGTACGCCTGATCGTCGACAGCAATCCGGCCCTGCCGGACCGCAATGCCGCGATAGCAGGCACCGGACCTTCGCCGGGGCCGGGCCTTGCCGCCATGGCGCGCGGGCTGGAGGCCGCTGGTGCGCAATTGCTCGTCATGCCGTGCAACGCTGCCCATGCCTTCGCCGACGCGGTTCTCGAAGCAACGTCGCTGCCGTTCCTGCATCTGGTGGACGAAACCGTGTCGGTGGTCGCCAACGACTATCGTTCCGCGCGGCGGATCGGCGTGCTGGCGGTGAACGGGGCAGCGCAGGCACGGCTGTACGAACGGGCGCTTCAAGCGAAAGAGCTTCTGCCGGTCGTTCCCGACCAGCCGGCGCGCGCCGCCTTCATGGAGGCGATCTGGCAGATCAAGGCAGGGGATCTGGCGGCAGGTCGCGCCGGCGTGATCGGCACGGCGAACCGGCTGATCGAAGCGGGCGCAGAGGTCATCATTGCCGGGTGCACCGAAGTACCGCTGGTGATCGGTGCCGACGACCTAGCCGTACCGCTGATCGACTCAACCGACGTGCTCGCTCGGCGGGCAGTCGCGTTTGCACGGAGCGTAATTTAATTACGGTGATTAGCCATTGGGCATGGCTATCCAAACACTCGCTTGGTTTGGAGCGCAACAAAGCGTTCGTGCTCTAAAATCGTGTCGGTAGCATGACGTTCCGGGAGAGGACGGTTTTTCAAACCGACCGGCGGGACGAAAGAAAAGCGCGAAAACGCGCGGGGCAGGTGCCTGCAAGGTCATGACCAGGGGTACCTGAGCTATGCGCACGTTCGTACGTTCCTCGCTTCTGTTGTCCGTCTCCTTGCTAGCGATCGCGCCAGCCCATGCCCAAACGGCTTCGGGGCCGGAGGCAGCCGGCGCGTCGGCCATGTCGCAGGCCCCAGGTACCGACATTCAGCCGGCGCCAGCCGGCGCAAGCGAGGACAATGGCGAGATCGTCGTCACTGCCCTGCGGCGTGAGTCGACCGTCCAGTCAACGCCGCTGGCGATCACGGCTTTGGGCGATGCGGCACTGGCAAATCTGGGCGCCACGACGATTGCCGATGTCGTACGGCAAGTGCCTGGCCTGCAACTGACCGAGAGCGACTCCGGACGTACGCGCGTTTCGATCCGTGGTATCCAGGGCGCGGGCGAGAGCACGGTCGGCCTGTATTATGGCGACACGCCGCTGACTGGGCCGTCCGGCGTGAGTTCGGATCCTGCGGGCGCGACGCCGAACCTGAACCTGTTCGACGTTCAGCGGGTGGAGGTGCTGCGTGGGCCGCAAGGGACGCTGTACGGATCGGGATCGATGGGCGGCACCATCCGCGTGCTGTTCAACCAGCCCGACGCGACCCGGTACGAAGGCCAGGTCGAAGGGCAACTTGCCAATACCCGCTACGGCAGCTTCAGCTATTTCGCCAAAGGCGCCGTCAACGCGCCGTTGATCGAAGACAAGCTGGCGGCGCGCCTGGTGCTCTACAAGGAGCGGCAAGGCGGCTTCGTCGACATGACGTTGCTGGATCGACAGGACACCAACCAGGCGGATCTGGAGGGCGGCAGGTTTCTGCTCGCCTGGAACCCGGCCGATACGGTGAAGCTGTCCGGCATGGCGCTTTACCAGACGCAGGATATCGCGGGCACGTCGCAATGGTCCTCCGTGCTGGGTCCGTACCTGTCGGACGTGCGCGTGCATCAGCCCTGGAAGGACAAGCTGCAGCTCTACACGGGCACGGCGGAAGTGGATTTTGGCTTTGCCACGTTGGTGGCGATCACGTCCAAATATCGCTGGGACGTGGAGAGCACCAACGACAATGTGCGATCCTATGCCAATGTGATCGCGCGGGCCACATGGTGCCCGCTCTACACAAGCGTCGCGCTTGGCACACCCACCACCACCTGCACGGCGGCGCAGCAGGCCACCTATCGCGCCTATGCCAATTCCAAGCAGCCGATTGGCGCGTTCCAGCCGCGCTATGTCTCCAACTGGACCAATGAGGCGCGGCTGAGCTCCAACGGCAAGGGGCCGATCACCTGGACGGTCGGTATCTTCCTGGAAGACCGCACCGATCGGGTCGACACGATCGTTTTCCCCGGCGTGCCGGAGACGGGCGAACCGCGCAGCCCGGTCGAGAATCTGGGCGGTCGGTATGTCACCGGATCGGTGAAGCAGACCGCCTTCTTCGGTGAGGCCGGGTTCAGGGTTCTGGATCCGCTGACGATCACCGTTGGCCTGCGGCATTATGATTATACCAAGACCGTTGGCGGCGAATATCAGGGCTACAACTTCTTCAACGGACAGGAGCCGCGCGCCTATCAGGAGACCAGCGCGGATGCGACCGGATGGGTCGGAAAGTTTAATGTCGATTTCCAGCTATCCGACAACGTCCTCCTGTACGGAACGGCGGCGGAAGGCTTTCGCCCGGGCGGGGCGAACAACATTCCCAACCTGCCCGATGCTTATCTCGTCTACGGACCGGACTCGCTGTGGAACTATGAAATCGGCGCAAAAACCAGCTTCTGGGACCGGCGCGGCACCTTCAACGTCGCCCTGTATCGCACCGACTGGAAGGATGTTCAGACATCGGTGTCCACGCTTCAGACCGGCGGCGGCAACTTCAGCTTCATCTACAATCTCGCCGGTGTGACGGTGGAAGGCGTGGAGGTGGAGGGATCGCTGCGCCTGCCCGAAAACGTCCGGCTCAATGCATCGTACAATTACAACAATGCCCGGCTGGATGGCGATCAGGTGGATCAGACCGGCTTCATCGTGGCGCCGGGCCTGGATGGCGACAAGCTGGCCTATATTCCGAAGATGACGGCCTCGGCAGGCGCGGAATGGACCCCGCCGATCAATGACGAAGTCGACGCGCTCTTCCGCCTGGACTGGACCTATACCGGCAAGATGAGCACGGAGCTGCGGCCGACCAACGCATTCTACCGCGAGGTCGGCAACTTCAGCATCTTCAACGCGCGCGCCGGGATCAACACGGAATCGGATCTCAGCGTTTCGGTGTTCATCAACAATCTGTTCGACAAGCGCGGCCTGAACCGGGTCAGCGCCGCGACCGGCGTGCCGGATTTCTATGTCTCGACGCGGCCGCGGACGGTGGGCATCAATGTACGTAAAGGTTTTCGGTGAGGGGCTCGCAGACATGAATAGATTGATGACGCTGGCGCTGCTGGCGGCCACGGCGAGTGTGCCGGCACAGGCGGTGGCACAGAACCGGGACGCTGAGGCGAAAAAGCTGCTCGCCAGCCCCAAGTTCGCCGCCGCCAAGGCGAAGCTGGCAGCGGATCACGAACGGATCATCGCCGACGTGATCAAGCTGACCGAGATCGAGGCGCCGCCCTTCAAGGAAGCGACGCGTGCCGCCGCCTATCTGGAAATGCTGCGCGCCGAAGGGCTGACGGATCTGACGACGGATGCCGAGGGCAATGTGTACGGCATGCGCAAGGGCACGGGCGGCGGGCCGCTGATCGTCATCACCGCGCATCTCGATACCGTCTTCCCGGCAGGCACCAACGTAAAGGTGCGGCGCGAGGGCAACATGCTTTACGCGCCGGGTGTGGGGGATGACACGTGCAGTCTGCCCGTGCTGCTCGCCTTTATCCGCGCGATGAAGGCGGCGAACTATTCCACGAAGGCCGACATCATCTTCATGGGCAATGTCGGGGAAGAAGGCCCGGGTGACCTGCGGGGCACACGTTATCTCTTCACCAAAAGCCCGCTGAAGGACCGCATCAACTATTTCATCTCGCTGGAGCCCGGCCGAGCCGGTCGGATCACCAACGCCGGCGTCGGCTCCAAACGGTACAAGGTGACCTTCACGGGCCCCGGCGGCCATTCGATGGGCGATTTCGGCATCGTGAACCCGGCTTATGCCATGGCCAATGCAATGGTTGAGTTCGGCAAGATGAAGGTGCCGACCGAGCCGCGCACCGTCTATAACGTGGGGCTTCTGGAAGGGGGTACGTCGGTCAATTCCATTCCCTTCTCCACGGCCATGACCGTGGACATGCGATCCGCGGGCAAGGCAGCGCTGGACGCGGAGGAGCAGGCATTCCTCGCAATCCTGCCGCGCGCGGTGGATGCGGAAAATGCCGCCCGCTCCACCGCAAAGGGCAAGATCGGCTTCGAGGCCAAGAAGGTGGGCGATCGCCCGGTCGGCTCGACGGCAAAGGACGTCGACATCGTCGAAATCGCGACGGCGACGACCAAGGCAGCCGGGTTCACGCCGGCTTATGGCGTGGGATCGACCGACTCCAACATTCCGATGAGCATGGGCATTCCGGCGGTGACGCTTGGATCGGGCTTCCAGACGCAGCGTGCGCATTCGCTGGAGGAAGCCATGGTGATCGACAAGGACAAGGATGTCGACAGCATGGCGGTGAGCCTTGCCACGTTGCTGATGCTTGCGGGCGCGAAATAGGGGGGAGGAATCAACATGCGTGCATGGATGCTTGCGGCGACGGGAATGTCGCTCATCATGGCCACCGGAACGTCGATCGCGCAGTCTCGCCCGATCACCGATCCGGCCGCCGTGTTCAAGGTGAAGCCCGGATCGGATTACTTCCTGGCCAATTACAAGCAAATCACGGACTGGCTCCAGCGCGTGTCGCAGGAAAGCGACCGCATCAAGCTGGTGAGCATCGGCAAAACCGCCGAGGGCCGAGAACAATATATGGCGATCGTCTCCTCACCGGAGAACATCCGGAACCTGGAGCGATATCGCGGCATCTCGCAGCAACTGGCCCTGGCCAAGGGGCTGACCGACGATCAGGCCAAGGCCCTGTCAGAGCAGGGCAAGGCCGTCGTATGGATCGACGCCGGCCTGCATGCGACCGAAGTGGTCAATGCGCAGAGCCATGTTCAGCTGATCCATGAAATGCTGACCCGCAATGATGCGGAAACAACGCGCATCTTGAACGACACGGTTGGTCTGTACGTATTCGCCAACCCCGATGGACTTGATCTTGTCGCCGACTGGTACATGCGTCCGACGGACAAGGCCAAGCGGGACAGCGGCAGCATTCCGGTGCTCTACCAAAAGTATATCGGGCACGATAACAATCGCGACAGCTACGCGTCGCACCAGCCCGAAACAACCAACATGAACCGCGCCGCTTATCGCGAATGGTTCCCGCAGATCCTCTACAACCAGCATCAGACCGGGCCGGTCGGCACGGTGGTGTTCATCCCACCGTTTCGCGATCCATATAATTTCAACAACGAACCATTGGTGATCAATCAGACCGATGCGGTCGGCACGGCGATGCACGCACGGCTGATCGCGCAGAACAAGGGCGGATCGGTGTCGCGTTCCGGCGCGCCCTATTCGACCTGGTTCAACGGCGGCGTGCGGACCGTCGGTTATTTTCACAACCAGATCGGCATCCTGACCGAAATCATCGGCAATCCGACCCCGATGGAGATCCCGCTGGTGCCCGGCAAGCAGCTGGGCACTCAAGACGCGGCGATGACGATCGCGCCGCAGAAATGGCATTTCCAGCAATCGATCGACTATGTGAAGGAAATGTCGCGCGCGATCCTCGACTATGCGTCGCGCAATCGCGAGGTCGTGCTTTACAACCGCTATGTCATGGGTCGAAACCAGATCCAGAAGGGCAGCGAGGACAGCTGGGTCGTGACGCCCAAGCGCATCGAAGCGGTCAAGGCGGCTGCGGAAAGCATGAAAAAGGACGGCGAGGGCAGTCCATTGGACGATCTGGCCGGCTATAACAGCCGCGATATCGTGCCCACCTCGCTCTACAAGACAGTGCTGCAGGATCCGCAATACCGGGCACCGCGCGCCTTTGTCATCCCGGCCGACAAGCAGGCGGATCTTCCCACCACGGTGGCGTTCCTCAACTCGCTGATAAAGACCGGCATCGAGGTGGAACAGGCGCCGCAGGCGTTCAGCTACGGTGGCAAGCGCTATGCCGCGGGTTCGTACATTGTGC
This sequence comes from Sphingomonas sp. CCH5-D11, assembly GCF_001557395.1. Lineage (NCBI taxonomy): Bacteria > Pseudomonadati > Pseudomonadota > Alphaproteobacteria > Sphingomonadales > Sphingomonadaceae > Sphingomonas > Sphingomonas sp. CCH5-D11. The sequence goes on from NZ_LSKH01000153.1 coordinate 14,965, forward strand.
GGGCAGATCAGGCGTTCCGACCGCACGTGCTGGACATGTTCGAACCGCAGGATCACCCGCAGGACTTCGCCTATCCCGGCGGCCCGCCGATCCGGCCCTATGACATCACCGGCTATACGCTGGCCTATCAGATGAACGTCACGTTCGATCGATTGCTGGACGGCGCACCGCAGCACTTCCCGCAGGTGCCGGACGTGATCGAGACCCCGCCGGCGGGCAAGATCATCGGCAAAGGCGCGGCCGGTTATGTCGTCAGCCACGCCACGAACAACAGCTTCATCCTGACCAATCGCCTGCTGAAGGCCGGCGCGCCCGTATACTGGCTGAAGCAGGGAACGACCGTCGGCCGTGAAAGCCTTTCGCCCGGCGCATTGTGGATCCCGGCCGGCGGCGCGGCGAAGGGGATCGTCGACACTGCGGTGCAGACGCTGGGCATCGATGCCCATGCGGTAGCCGCCAAGCCGGCCGGCGACACGGTGAAGCTGAAACCCGTTCGGATCGGGCTGGTGGATCACTACGGGGGCTCCATGGCCTCCGGGTGGAATCGCTGGATCTTCGAAAAGTACGAATTCCCTTACACCCGCGTCTATCCGCAGGAGCTGGACGCTGGTGGCCTGAACGCCAAATATGACGTGCTCGTCTTCCAATCGGACGTGCTGGGGCGCGAAGGACGTCCGCCCCAGAGGCAGCCGGCCGCCGCCGACCTGCCGGCGCAATGGCGTTCCGCGCTGGGCCATGTGACGACCGAGAAGACGGTTCCGCAGCTTGCCAGCTTCGCCAAAGCGGGGGGCACCGTGATCGCCGTCGGCAATGCCACGCGGCTGGGGCCGGAGCTTGGCCTGCCGGTCTATAATGCGCTGTCCACGGCCGACGCAGCGGGGAAGCGGACGCCGCTGCCGGGCACCAAATTCTACGTGCCGGGATCGGTGCTTCAGGTGAAGGTCGATCCAAGCGACCCGCTGGCCTATGGCCTGCCCGACACGATGGATGTCTTCTACAACAACAACCCGACCTTCGCCTTCACGCCTGGCCAACCCGGTGTGCGCCGCGTCTCGTGGTTCGCCAGCGATGATCCGCTGCGGTCTGGCTGGGGCTGGGGCCAGAAGGCGCTGAACAACACCACGACCGTGGTCGATGGCACGTTAGGGAAGGGCCACGTTTACCTGCTCGCCCCCGAAGTGACGCAGCGCGGACAGCCATTCCCGTCGTTCAAGTTCCTGTTCAACGCTGCCCTGTTCGGGCCGACACAGGTTGGCGTGACGACGGCGGCCGACGATTGAAACGGTCTTCGCGGGACGCCGGTCTATCTCCCGGCGTCCCGCTTGGTCGATCAAGCGTGGCCGGAGCTCGGATAGGCGATGCTCCGCGCCAGGCCGCGCCGGTCGAACGGTTTCCAGTCATCCTCCGGCTGCGCCAGTCGATCGGCAATCGCGTACAGCACCGCAGCATTGACCGGCAGGCCGAAGTGGCTGCCGGATACCTCGATGTTGTCACTGGTGGCGCAATAAGGCTCCACGCAATTGGCCCAAGGCACGATCCCCTCGTTGCGGCTCCAGATCGCGGTGGCGGGCACCGGCAACGGCATGCCGCCTTCGCTCAGATAGGATAGCGACTGATCGTCATCGATGCGGTGGCCGGACAGCATTTCGTACAGCCGCCAAACGCGGGTCGCGCGCGGCGTACCGGCAAAGGGAGCGCCAAGGGTGATCACCTGGCGTACCTTGTCGGGCATCCGCCGGCTGATGACCCGGGCCATGATGCCGCCAAGGCTCCAGCCGACCAGGCTGACGCGACTGTGATCACGGCCATGGATAGCCTCGATCCGCTCGATCAGCTTCTCGCCCCCGTCACCGATCGTCCGCGGCCCGCGGTTGCGCCCGAGATCCCAAGTGTGCGCGTCATAGCCCATCTGACGCAGATAGAAGCGCAGGATACGGGTCGATCGATCCGATGCGTTGAAGCCGGGGATCACCAGAACCGGATGGCCGTCGCCGCGAGGCAGGCTGGCCAGCGCAGGCGCGGCGATCGGTAGCATCCCAGCTTCCATCAGGGCGCGCGGCAATTCCATAAGAGCCAGGAACGGGGAAGGTGGCTTGATCGAATAGTCCAGTGCGGCCGTCGCCATTGTAGATGGATCTCCTTAAAGTCCGCCGCACAACGTGTCGGAGGGCGCAAGGTTCTGGCGGCGGTAACCTTAACTGTTACTGTACCATGACATTATGATGGATGAAAGGTTACTGCCGGCCAGCCGGCTGTGGGGCGGGAACGGCACCGGTCGCCTCCACATCAAGTTGGGAATCCCCACCAAGCGTGCGGTACAGCGTCACCAGATTGGTTGCGCGCACCAGCCGGGTCTGCACGACCGATTGCTGGGCGGCGTAGAGCGACCGCTGGGCATCGAGCGTGGTGAGGAAAGTATCGATGCCGCCGCGATAGCGAGCCTCCGACAGGCGATAGGTATCTGCCGCCGCGGTGGCGAAGCGTTCGTTTGCCGCCAGCTCCTCGCTGATCGTGCCGCGCCGCGCCAAGGCGTCTGCCACTTCGCGAAATGCGGTCTGGATTGTCCCTTCATAGGTGGCGAGCGCCGCGCGCTGGAGCGCGGTCGCCTGCTCCACCCCCGCGCGATCGGCACCGGCACGGAAGATCGGATAGGCGATATTGCCGGTCGCCGTCTTGGTCAGCGAATCCGCCTCCAGCAGTGAGGAGAGCGCCGTGCTCGCGAAGCTGAACAGGCCGGTGAGCGAGATTGTCGGGAACAATGCCGCGCGGGCCGCGCCGATTTCCGCATTGCTCGCGCGCAGTTCGTATTCGGCCTGGACCACGTCCGGCCGGCGCAGGAGGATGCGGCTGTCGAGCCCCGCGGGCAGTTCCGCGACCGTCTTTGCCGCTTCTTCGATCGGCGGGGGAAGCAATGCCCGGTCGATCGGCGCACCGACCAGCAATTGCAGCGCGTTCACGTCCTGCGCCAGCGCAGTTCGCTGGCTGGCAATGTTTGCCTCCGCCGTGGCGAGGATTTGTTCAGCCTGACGCAAATCGGTGCGCGGCGCGACACCGCCCGACACACGCGCCTGGGTGAGCGACACGGAACGGCGAGCCGCAGCGGCAGTGTCCTCCGCAAGCTTCAACAGGCTCTGATCGGCGGCATAGGTGAGCCACGCGCCGGCGACGTCGCCGGTGAGCGTCAGGCGCACGGCGCGGGCGGCGGCCTCCTGCCCGTAATAGCGCGCGAGCGCGGCGTCGGTGAGCGAGCGGTTGCGCCCGAACAGGTCGAGCTCAAACGCGCTGACGCCGATGGTCGCCTGATACGTCGTCCCGCCAACAGCGAAATTGCCGCCTGCGGCGCTGGCGCCGATCTCCCGGCGCGTGGTCGTACCGCCGGCGTCGATCTGCGGGAACAGCTCGGCACGCTGAATTCGGTACTGAGCGCGGGCGGCGGCGATATTCTCGACGGTGGCGCGAAGATTGCGATTGTTGGCGAGCGCCTGATCGATCAGCTGCTGCAAGCGCGCGTCGAGGAAGATGTCGCGGTAGGTAACGCTGGGCAGCGTTGCCTCGCTCTGCCGGAGGTACGCGTCGCCGACCGGCCAGGATTGCGGCACCGGCAGTTCCGGGCGGACGTATTTGGGCGCCATGCTGCACGCCGTCAGCGCGGACGCCAGGAGGAGAGGAGCAAGTACCCGCATCACGATTGCTCCAGATGCGGTGTGCCGCCGGGCGGTTGGTTCCGCTCCTCAGGTGGGTGAAAGCCGGGCTCCTCGCCGCGGATCTTGGCCAGACCGTCGCGGAAGCCGCGGCGAACGATGACGAAGAACAGCGGGATGTAGAAAATGGCGAGGATCGTCGCCGTCAGCATGCCGCCGATCACCGCCGTGCCGATGGCGATGCGACTGTTCGCGCCGGCCCCGGTGGAAAGCGCCAGCGGCAGCACACCGAAGATGAAGGCAAGGCTGGTCATGAGGATCGGCCGCAGACGGATGCGGGCGGCGGTGAGCGCGGCGTCGATGACGCGTGCGCCCTTCTTTTCCTCCTGTTCAGCAAATTCGATCATCAGAATGGCGTTCTTTGCCGCCAGCCCCATGGTGGTGAGCAGACCGATCTGCAGGTACACGTCATTGGTGAGGCCACGCAGCGTCACGAACACGACCGCGCCGATCAGGCCGAGCGGAATGACGAGCAGCACCGCAAGCGGGATCGACCAGCTTTCGTAGAGGGCGGCGAGGCACAGGAAGACAACGATGATCGAAAGGCCGTAAAGCAAAGGGGCCTGACCGGAGGACAAACGTTCCTGATAGGAGATGCCGGCCCAGGCGACGCTGGTTCCGGGGATCTGGCTGGCGAGTTCCTCGATCCGCGCCATTGCATCGCCCGAGCTGCCGCCGCCGGCCGCCTGCCCCTGAAATTCAAATGACTGGATGCCGTTGAAGCGCGACACGGTGGTTGGCGCTTGCGACCAGTTGGTGGTGGCGAAGCTGGAGAAGGGCGCCATCTGCCCGTTCGAGCCGCGAACGAACCATTGGTAGAGCGACTCCGGATTGTCGCGATACGGCGCGTCGCCCTGAACGTAGACGCGCTTCACGCGGCCGCGATCCAGGAAATCGTTGACGTACCGGCCACCCCACGCGGTTGAGAGTGTGGTGTTCACGTCCGTCTGCGAGATGCCGAGCGCAGCGATCCGCTGAGCATCGGTGTTCACCCGAAGCGTGCCGATATCCGGTAGCTCACTAAGGCGCACGCCGGTGAGGCCGGAATCGGCATTGGCGAGGGCGAGAAGCTTGTCACGGGCGGCGGCGAACTGTTCCGTGCTCAGGCCGCCCGTATTCTGCAACTCCATGGTGAAGCCTTCGGACTGGCCTAGGCCGCGGATCGCGGGCGGAATAAGGGCAAACACCTGCGCATCGCGGAAGGCGCGGAAGGCGGCCGCAGCGCGCGCCACGATGGCGTCCGCCGTATTTTCCTCACCCTCTCGCTCGGCCCAGTCCGTCAGGGAGATGAAGCCCTGGCCGGTATTCTGCCCCGACGCGCCGCCACCACCGCCCGAGACGGTCAGCATGGTGCGGACGTTCGCCTTCTCATATTTCTGGAAGTAGCCCTCCACCGCCTTCTGCACGTCCTCGGTCCGCGTGCGTGTCGCGCCAGCGGGCAAGCGGAACTGGACGGACGCGCCGCCCTGGTCCTCGGTAGGAAGGAAGCCGGTGGGGAGCCGCAGGAACAGCACCGCCAGCAACGCCACAACGACGAGGTAGACGCCGAGGAACAGCCACTTGCGATCGACAACGCGCGCCACCCAGCCGACGTAGCGTTCCGTGCCACGCTCAAAATTGCGATTGAACCAGTCGCTTGCCCGTTCCAGCCGCGATGACACACCGCTGAACCGTCGTTCGAACCAGCCCCGATGCTCTTCATCACCGGTCCGGTGGTGCTGCTTGAGCACAGTCGCCGTCAGCGCTGGCGAAAGAATGATCGCCACGGCAACCGACAGCATCATCGCGGAGATGATGGTCAGCGAAAATTGACGGTAGATGACGCCGGTCGATCCGCCGAAAAACGCCATCGGCAGGAAGACGGCCGAAAGCACGAGCGCAATCGCGACGAGCGCCACGGTTATCTCGCGCATCGACTCGATCGTCGCCTCGCGCGGGGTCATTTCGGGATTTTCCTCGAGCAGTCGCTCGACGTTCTCCACGACGACGATGGCGTCGTCCACCAGCAGACCAATCGCCAGCACGAGCCCGAACAGCGTGAGCGTGTTGATCGAAAAGTCGGCGAGATAGAAGATGGCGAAGGTGCCCAGCAGCACCACCGGCACCGCGATCGTGGGGATCAGCGTCGCCCGCCAGCTTTGCAGAAAGACGAACATCACGATGACGACCAGGATGATCGCCTCGATCAGGGTCTTCACCACCTCCTCGATCGACAGCTTGATGAAGTCGGTCGAGTCATTCGCGTAAGCGACGCGGATGTTGGCGGGGTAGGTCTTCGCGATGCGCGCGATCTCAGCCTTGACCAGTTCGGCGGTCTTGAGCGCGTCGGCGCCCGGAGCGAGGAGGATGGCGATGCCGGCGCCCGGATGCCCGTTGATGCGGCTGCTGGCGTTGTAGTTTTCCGATCCCAGCTCCACGCGGGCGACATCCTCGACCCGCACCGTCGCGCCGGAAGGCAGAACCTTCAGGATGATGTCGCGAAACTGCTGGGGCGTCTGAAGCCGGGATTGCGCCGTCACCGTTGCGTTCAGCATCTGATCGGACGGCATCGGCTGACCGCCGATCTCGCCCGCCGCAACCTCGGTGTTCTGCGTCTGGATGGCGGAGACTACGTCGCCGGGCATCAGCTGGTAACTGGCAAGCCGCGCCGGATCGAGCCAGATGCGCATGGCATATTGCGAACCGAACACATTGGTGTCGCCGACGCCCTGAACGCGGCCAAGCGGATCCTGCAGCGTCGACGTCATCAGATCCGACACGTCGCGGTTGGTCATCTGATCGCTGCTGTCATAGACGCCGGCGATCATCAGAAAGTCCGGGTTGGACTTTCGAACCACAACGCCCTGTTGCTGGACCTGCGTCGGCAGGCGCGTGATGGCCTGCTGCACCTGGTTTTGCACCTGGACCTGAGCGATGTCCGGGTCGGTGCCTTTTTCGAACGTGGCGGTGATCGATACCGAGCCACGCGAAGTCGAGGAGGACGCGAAATACAGCAGCCCGTCGATGCCGGTCAGCTGTTGTTCGAGGATCTGAGTGACGGAGTTCTCGATCGTCTGCGCATTCGCGCCCGGATAGGTGGCGCGAATGGAAACCTGAGGCGGTGCAACGTCCGGATATTGGGCGATCGGCAAGCCCAGGATCGCACCCACGCCGGCCATCATGACGATGATGGCGAGCACCCATGCGAAGATCGGTCGATCGATAAATACGCGCGACACGTCAGCCCGCCTTGTCCTTGGCCTTCTGCTGCTGTTCCAGCTGCTCCGGCGAGGGTGGCTTGGGCTGCTGCGGCGCCGAAGCGGGTACCGGGCGAATTTCCGCATCCGGGCGAAGGTTTGCCGTTCCCTGCGTGATCACCTTGTCGCCCGGACGCAGCCCACCGGTAACGACCCAATTAGCGCCCTCGGCCCGGACCGCCTGAACGGTGCGCTGCACCGCCTTGTTGCCACTGCCGACGATCCAGACCGTGGCATCGCCCTTTGGATCGCGGGTCACGGCGGTCTGCGGGACGAGGAAGGCGTTAGTCTCAATCGCCTGTGCAAACACCGCGCGCACGAACATGCCCGGCAGCAGCAGTCCGTTAGAATTGGGGAAGCGCGCACGCAACGTGACGGTGCCGGTCTGTTGATCAACCACGACTTCGCTGAACTCGACCGTGCCAGTCGCGCCGTAGTCGCTGCCATCCTCCAGCTTCAGGCGCACCGTGGCGCTTGCCGGCAGAACACCGCCGCTCGCCAGGCGACGACGCAGCTGAAGCAGCGCGGCCGCGGACTGCTGAATATCAACGTAGATCGGATCAAGCTGCTGGATGGTCGTCAGCGGATCCGCCTGGCTAGCCGTTACCAAGGCACCGACCGTGAATAGCGAGCGGCCGATGCGGCCGGTGATCGGCGCGGGAACAGTGGTGAAGCGTAGGTTGATCCTGGCAGTTTCAAGCTGGGCGCGGTTCTGCGCGATGGTGGCTTCGGCCTGCCGCTGGGTGGCGAGCGCGTCCGTATAGTCCTGCTTGCTGACGGCTTCGATGGCGGCAAGCGGGCGGAATCGTTCAGCCCGGACGCGGGCCGCTTCGGCGGTCGCCCTGGCGCTGGCGACATTGGCGGTCGCCTCATTCACGGCAGCGCGATAGATGCTCGGGTCAATCTGGTAGAGCGGCTCTCCGCGGCGGACGATCGTCCCTTCCTCAAAGAAGCGTTTCTGGATGACGCCGCTAACCTGCGGGCGGACCTCGGAACTTTGGAAGGCGACAGTGCGGCCGGCAAGCTCCGTGACGAGCGGCACGCTGGTTTGCTGCACCACGACGAAGCCGACCTGAGCCGGCCCGCCGCGCTCCCCTCGCGCTCCTCGATCACCCGCCTGCTCGGCCTGATTGCTGCACGCGGCGAGTGCCGCCGCGCCGACAAGGGCAAATGCGCGCGCGTTCATGCGCGATCCGAGGCTTGCTTGCTCACCAATTCGTAGACCAACCCCGCGGCGCCGGGGCGCACGAACTGTCACGCGATGCATTATAACGTGATCTCCGCAAGGTGCGATGAAGAGGAGGACGGCAGGGCGCCGTTCCGTAGGGAAGGGCGGGTAGTCACTTTTGAGATGGCTTGCCACCCTCAACATGTCGCAACATGTCGCAGGCATACAGGTTCCGGTAGGAGGAAACCAATCCTCAAAGAAGGCGTTAGACGGAACGGGGTCGTATCGAAAGGTCGGGCGCCCCGAGTGGAAAAGGGGCAATCGTGAGTTTCAATTCGGGGTGTCACCGCTGGCTTGCCTTTGCGCTGATAGCCACCTCGTCCGCGGCGAACGCGCAGATGGCACAGCCAGGTACCGCGCCTGCGCGCGGGCCCGATGCGCCGCGCGAGGAGGTGAAGCGGGCGCCGACCGCCGATCCGGACGGAAACACTCCGATTGTGCCGGACGCCGCATTCGACGCTGCTCTCCCTTCCTTGTCCGACGATATCAACGCGCCGCTTGAGCCGCTGCCTTCAAGTGAGAGCCCCGGCACGCAGGCGCCCGTCGCTGGTTCGCCCGGCAGCATCCCACCCGCTACCAGCGTCGATCCCGAGCTTGCTCAGCCGCTGCAACCGCTGGCGACCACCAACACCGTGCCGTTGCAAACCGCCGAAGACGTGGCGGAGACCGATCGGCCCGAGATCCGATATGAGCTGGCGGTGCGCGGCCTGGAAGAAATCGGGCTGGAAGATGAGTTCAAATCCTTGTCCGCGCTGGAAGATGGCGACGGCAAGGCCACCAACGCCACGCAAGTGAACGCGCGCGCGAAAGAGGATGAACAACTCGCTGTCCGGCTGATGAAGTCGCTGGGCTATTATGACGGGGTCGCCAGCTCCGTAATCGAGACGGTGGGCACCGAGCCCGGGCGGCTGCGGGCGGTGCTGACGGCAACGCCTGGTCAACTTTACAAGCTGGGCGCGATCAACGTCGTCGCCGATCCTACCGATCCGCCCAATCTGGTGCGCGAACAATTGCCGCTGAGAACCGGCGACCCGATCGAGGCGGCGCGTGTTCAGGGTGCGGAAGCGAACCTTGCACTCGTTCTCCCGCAGCGCGGCTACCCCTTCGTTAAGCTCGGCGACCGGGACATTCTGCTCGATGATCAGACGCTTACGGGCGATTACACACTGCCGGTGGAAACCGGACCTCGCGCGTCCTTTGGTGTTTTGCGGACCGAAGGCGATGCCGTCTTCGATCTCGACCACCTGAGCGTCTTTCCGCGGTTCAAACAGGGTGAGTTGTACGACACGCGCAAGCGTGACGATCTGCGCGAGGCACTGGTAGCGACCGGGCTGTTCGACACGATCGGCGTGGAGCCCGTCCGCACGGGTCAGCCGGGACCCGACGGCACTGAGCAGGTCGACCTGCTGGTACGCCAAACCAAGGGGCCGTGGCGCAGCCTTGCCGGCAGCGGCGGCTATGGAACGGGCGAGGGCATCAAGGTCGAGGGAAGCTGGACGCACCGCAACCTGTTCCCGCCGGAAGGCGCCCTGATCCTCACGGCGATCGGCGGAACGCAGCAGCAGGGTGCCTCGGCGACGTTCCGTCGGCAAAATGCGGGGAAGCGTGATCGCTCCTTCTCTGCCGGTGTATCGGCCAACCATGCAAATTACGACGCCTTTGATGCATTCACGGGCACCGCGTTCGTGCGATGGGCGTATGACTCCACGCCGATCTGGCAGAAGCGCTTCACCTATGCTTATGGCGCGGAACTGACGGGCACAAACGAGCGGGTCTTCGACTTCGCACGAAACGAGGCAGTGCGGCGTACCTATGGCATCGCTGCCCTGCCGGCGCAGGCGGTCTGGGACACGTCGGACGATCTGCTGAACCCGACGCGTGGCTATCGCCTGAAGCTGAACGTCAGCCCCGAGACTTCCGTGCAGGGGTCGGTCCGCCCCTATGCGCGTACGATGATCGAAGGCACCTTCTATTATCCGGTGAACGACAAGCTTGTGATTGCCGGCCGGGCTCGGGCGGGCTCGATCTTTGGCATCGACCGGGACGATCTCGCACCCTCTCGCCGCTATTATGGCGGCGGTGGTGGATCGGTGCGCGGATATGGGTTCCAGCGCCTCGGGCCGTTTGAACCCTTGTCCTCGCTGGTCCCGAACGAGGACGGGGAGATCGACATCGGTGATCTTCGCCCGGTCGGGGGACGCAGCCTGAATGAGTTTGCGATCGAGGCCCGATACCGGTTTGGCAATTTCGGCATCGTTCCGTTCATCGACGCTGGCAATGCTTATGAAAGCACCTTTCCCAAGGGATCGGATCTTCGCTTCGGCGCTGGTATCGGTGGTCGCTTCTACACCAATTTCGGGCCGCTGCGCGTCGACATCGCGACGCCGTTGAACCCGCGTGAGGGCGACGGCCGTGTCGCGCTCTACGTCTCTATCGGGCAAGCGTTCTAATGGCTGAAGAAACCGCCCCCGTTCAGACGGTGATCGTCCGTCCGCCGCTGTGGCAGCGTATCCTCAAATGGCTGGGCATCGCCATTGCGGCGCTGCTGCTGCTGCTGCTGGCGATTGTATTCGGCATCAACACCGATCCCGGTCGCCGCTTCGTCGCGGATCAGCTTGGCGACTATAACACGGCGAGCGGCCTGAACATCAAGGTGGGCCGGATCGACGGCTCCCTATATGGGCGCATGGTGCTAACCGACGTCCGGGTCAGCGACCCCAAGGGCGTGTTCATCTCCTCGCCGCGGCTGGACGTAGACTGGCGGCCGTTCGCGTTTCTGAACAACCATGTCGACGTGAAGAGCTTGCAGAGCGAGCTCATCACCATGTCACGCAACCCGCAACTGATCCCGCAGCCGAGCGACCCAAATGCGCCGCTGCTGCCGGATCTGGACATCGATATCGATCGGCTGCGGGTGTCGCGCTTCGTCATGGAGCCACCGGTCGCGGGCAGCCGTCATATCGGCCGTATCGAAGGTGCCGCGCATATCGCCGACCGGCGCGCCCAGCTCACCGTCAATGCGGCCGCGTTGCGGGGCCCGGGCGTGGCGGGTGGCGATACGCTTCGTCTGCGCCTGGACGCCGTGCCGGAACAGAACAAGCTGGACGTGAACGCTAGGCTAGTGGCGCCCGCCGGCGGTCTGGTGGCGTCCATCGCCGGAACGAAGGCGCCGCTGACCGCGACAGTCAATGGCACGGGCAGCTGGGCCTCGTGGCAGGGCAAGGCACTCGCGACGCTGGGCGGCGGGCAACTCGCCAACCTCGACGTGCGTGCGCGCGACGGCCATATCGAGATGCGCGGTTTCACCCGGCCGGGCCTCTATCTTGAAGGACCCGTGGAGCGCCTGACCGCACCACAGCTTGATGTTGCCGTTGATACCACCCTGCAGGAACGACGTGCCGATACACGCATCAAGCTGAAGTCCGACGCGCTTGCCGTCGACGCGGGCGGCCTGATCGATCTGGCGAACAGCCAGTTCGGCAACTTCGCCGTGGACGCAGAGCTGCTCACGCCAGGTGCCATCGCGCCTAACCTGCGTGGGCGTGACGTGCTTGCGCGCGTGGTGCTGAACGGCGCCTTTGCGACGCCCACGGTGGACTACAAGGTGCGCGCTACCGCGCTGGGCTTTGGCGCCACTACCGTCGAGAACCTTTACGCCGAGGGCCTGGCGCGGGTCGACTCCGATCGGATCCTCGTTCCCGTGAAGGCGCGTGCGCGCCGTATCGCCGGCCTCAATCCGGCACTTGGCGGGCTGACGACGAATGCGCGGATCGACGGCGATATCGCCATCGATATGCCGACGATCCTGTCGGACAATCTGCGCATCCGGTCCGACACCATCGATGCGACTGCGATCATCGCCGCAAACATGGAGACCGGCCGATACACTGGCGCAATCAAGGGACGGGTTAACAACTTCCGCGTCGACGGGGTCGGCATTATCAATCTCGATACCGACGCGGAACTGGTAACCAAGCCCAACGGCGGCTTTGGCATTGTCGGACGCGTCGGCATTCAGACGCGCGAAATTTTCAATGAGGGCGCGCGCACGTTCCTGGGCGGCAACGCCGTGGCGGTTGCGAACATCGGCTATGACACCGACGGGCTGGTGACATTCCGCAACCTGAGAATGACGGCGCCATCGTTCCGGGTGACGCGCGGCAATGGCCGCTATGATCTGAACACTGGTGCCGTGCTGGTCGAGGCAGACGCCTATTCCGCCCAATACGGCCCGCTGTTCGCCCGCGTCACCGGCAGCGCAACAGCGCCCGTCGTCAACCTTCGCGCGCCGCGGCCGGGCCTGGGCGTCGGGCTGGCGAACCTCAATGCGCGCGTGGTTGGACGTGGCGGTGCTTACGCGGTGACGGCGACCGGCGGAACCACGTACGGTCCGTTCAACGCGGACGTGCTCGTGACCCCCGGCGCGCAGCTGGCGGTGGATATCCGCCGTGTCGTCTTTGCCGGCGTGAACTTCGCAGGGCGGGTCGTGCAGACGGCAGCAGGCCCATTTGCCGGACGCGTCCAATTCGCAGGCTCCGGCCTTTCAGGCGCGGCGCGGCTTTCGGCGCAGGGACGATATCAGCGGGCGGACGTGGATGCGCGTGCTTATGCCGCGCAGATCCCCGGCGAGATCGACTTCGTCATCGGGCGAGCGATCGTGAAGGCCAGCATGGTCCTTTACGACAATCCTCAGATCGTGGCGGACGCGCAGGTTGCGGATCTTCGCTACGGCCCGACCGTGATCCAGACGGGTCGCGTCAAGGTGAACTACGCTGGCGGTCGCGGTACGGCGCAAGCAGTGCTGACCGGTTCCAACAGCGTTCCCTTCCGCCTGGCGGCCAACGCCCGCCTGTCGCCGAGCGAGTATCTGATCGCGCTCCAGGGACAGGCGAACAACATCAACTTCCGCACCGGCAACCCGGCCCGGATCACGTCCGATGGCGGCACCTATCGTCTGGCGCCGACCCAGATCGTCTTCGATCAAGGGCGCCTGCGCCTGGCCGGCAGCTACGGCTCGGGCGTTTCCGCTCAGATGCGCCTCGACAGCCTGGACCTGTCGATTGCGAATGCGCTGGTGCCGAACCTCGGACTCGGTGGCAAGGCGACCGGTAGCCTCGATTTCACGCAGAGCAGCCCAAGCGCCTTCCCACAGGCGGATGCTCGCATGACGATCACCGGCTTCACCCGATCCAGCCTCGCGAGTGTATCGTTGCCCGTGGACGTCGCGGTTGCGGGCCGGCTCGTGCAGAATGGCGGCGAGATGCGCGCGCTGATCAAGCGTGGTGGCACCACCGTCGGCCGCGCGCAGGCGTTCCTCCGTCCGGCTGGGACGGGCGGCTCCTGGGCATCGCGGCTGATGGCGGCGCCGCTTAGCGGCGGCATACGGTACAATGGCCCGTCCGGCGTTCTCTTCAGCCTGGCTGGCTTGGCAGAGCAGCAACTGAGCGGGCCGATCGTGGTGGCCGCCGACTTTGGCGGGCGTGTCTCCGCGCCGCAATTGAACGGCGTCATCCGGGCGGACAGCCTGACCTATGACAACGAGACGTACGGAACCCGATTGTCGAACATGGCGATAAGGGCCCGGTTCACGGCCGATCGCCTGCAACTGGACAGCCTGACGGCGAAGGCCGGTGACGGGTCGGTCCGGGCACAAGGTTATGTCAGCCTTGCCGCCGATCAGGGCTATCCCATGCAGATCGACGCGCGACTTGATGATGCGCAGCTTGCGCGTTCCGATGCGATCGGCGCGACGGCGAGCGGCACTGTTTCGGTTACCAATGGCCGTGGCGGTGGATTGATCAAGGCGGACCTTACCATCCCCGAGGCACGCTATGAGATCATCCGCCAGGGTGCCGCCGAAGTGCCGGAGCTTACCGGCGTGCGGCGCAAGAGCGACATCAGGCCGGCACGGATCACCGATCGTCCTGCGCCGGCGTCCCCCCCGGGCCTGTTCCGGCTCGACATGCGCGTTCGGGCCGACAACCGGCTGTTCGTTTCCGGCATGGGGCTGGAGAGCGAATGGGAGGCCGACATGCGGATCGGCGGCACATCCGCCGCCCCGTCGATCACCGGCGGGCTGGATCTGGTTCGTGGCACCTATTCGTTCGCCGGCAAGCGCTTCGAGGTGGAGCGTGGTCGCGTTCGCTTCCGTGGCGGCGAACTGACCGATCCCGACATCGATATCCGCGCCACTACCGAGAATGATGGCGTCACGTTCATCATCAACATCACCGGCACGGGCCAGCGGCCGCAGATCGCCTTCACGTCGAACCCGTCGCTCCCGCAGGACGAGGTGCTGAGCCGTCTGCTCTTCGGCACCAATCCGGAGAACCTGTCGGCCACCGAAGCTATTCAGCTGGCCGCTGCCCTGAACTCGCTGCGTGGCTCGGGCGGCGGACTGAACCCGCTGGGCAAGCTGCGCTCAGCGACGGGCTTCGATCGCCTGCGGATCCTGGGCGAGGATGAGGCGAGCGGGCGCGGGACTGCGCTGGCCGCGGGCAAATACCTGACCGACGACATCTATATCGAGATCGTGACGGACGCCCGCGGGTTTACCGCAACGCAGCTGACGATCGCCCTGACAAAGTCGCTTAGTGTGCTGACGCAGGCGGGCTCGTTCGGCGGGTCGAACGCTCAGCTACGCTACTCGAAGGACTATTGAAGACGGCGGCGGGCGCCCGATCGAACGGGTGCCCGCTGTTCGGCCGACGCCGGCATCTGCGGCGCGGTGGATGCGGGGACAAGCCCGGCACGACGAGAGTGCCTTGCGAAGGCTTCGCGAGGATTGGACGGGCGAGACGGTGATTGGCGCGCGCAACGGCAGTCGCCGTTACGCTTCAACCTGTGCCCAGCACTGACGGACTACCGACTGGATTGAGCCGGCTGGGAATGCGGATGGCCGGAACCTTGAAGTGACACCTGCGGCTGGTGCGCGGGGTCGGGCCCGGCGCACCAGCGTGCTGATCAACGGATCGGCGAGTTCGGGTCGAGCCGCATGTCCAGGTAATTGTCGACCGACGTCATCAGGTCGCCCATCTCATGTTCGAAGAAATGGTTCGCGCGCGGGATCACGTCATGGTGAATCGTGATGTGCTTCTGCGTGCGTAGCTTGTCGACGAGCTTCTGGGTTGCCGGCGGGGTGGCTACCTCATCCTCAGCGCCCTGAATGATGATGCCCGAAGAAGGGCAGGGGGCAAGGAAGGTGAAATCGTAGAGGTTCGCCGGTGGAGCGATCGAGATGAAGCCGCGAATTTCGGGCCGGCGCATCAGCAATTGCATGCCGATCCAGGCACCGAAGCTGAAACCGGCGATCCAGGTGGTGGACGCCTCCGGGTGAAAGCTCTGCACCCAGTCAAGCGCGCTCGCCGCATCGGACAATTCGCCCACGCCATTGTCGAACGTACCCTGGCTCTTGCCCACGCCGCGAAAGTTGAAGCGCAGGGTCGCGAAACCACGGCGCTGGAACGTCTTGTAAAGCGCCTGAACGATGTGGTTGTTCATGGTTCCGCCAGCAGTCGGATGCGGATGAAGGATCATCGCAACCGGTGCGCGCGGCTTCGGAGCGGGGGCAAAACGCCCTTCGAGGCGGCCTTCTGGGCCAGGAAAGATGACTTCGGGCATCGATACTCTGTTAGTTTGGTGCCGCGGATGTGGCGCGTGGAACGAAGCGCTATATAGGGATCGCACCCGAATATGGAACGAGTTTTGCCTCAGCGTCTCTATCTGGATCACGCCGCCACCACAGCCATGACCAGCGCGGCAAGGGCGGGGCTTCTGCGCGGCGTGGAAATGTGGGCGAACCCGTCATCTCCCCATGCCGAAGGCCGCGAGGCACGGGCAGGACTGGAGCAGGCGCGCAAGGAAATTGGCGCAGCTTATGGTTGGACGGGCGAGATCCTGTTGACCAGCGGTGCCAGCGAATCATTGTGGATCGCACTTCGCCGGGGCATCGGCGGGCGCCGCCTGGTCTCTCGCGTGGAGCATGATGCGGCCATGCGCGCGGCCGGGGAGCGAGCGGACTTTATCGACGTCGCGGCGGACGGACGCGTTTGCTTGACCGACTTGCGCAACAAGCTCGCGCTCGGCGCTGCTGGCGATGCGATGACTGCGGCTGAACGCCCGCTGGTCTGCATTCAATGGTGCAACAGCGAGACGGGCGTGCTGCAGCCGATCGCGGACGTTGCGCAGATCGTGCATGAAGCGGGCGGGCTCTTGCTTGTTGATGCGGCGCAGATGCCCGCGTCTCCCGCGCTCGCCGATCTCGCCGACTTTGTAGCATTGTCCGCTCACAAGCGCGGCGGGCCGCCGGGCATTGGTGCGCTGCTGGTACGAAATCTCGCGACTCTTGTGCCGACCGGCGGACAGGAGCGCGGCTATCGCGCGGGGACGGAAAATTTGCCGGCCGCGCTGGGCTATGCCGCAGCGCTGGACGAGCCTGAGCCGGATCACACCACGCTCCGCCAGCGCCTGGATGATGCCATACGCCGCTCTGGCGGGATCGTCGTGGGAGAAGGATCCCCACGGCATCCGGCGATCGGCAGTTATCGACTGCCCGGTGTCAGTGCCAATGCCCAGCTCATTCGCCTGGACCTGGAGGGGATTGCCGTTTCGGCCGGCAGCGCCTGCGCCAGTGGCAGTCTGAAGCCGAGCCATGTGCTGCGCGCCATGGGGTGGACGGAAGAAGACACGCGCGAAGTGATCAGGGTCAGTTTCGGCCGGAATACAACGGAGGCCGACATAGAGCGCTTCATCCAAGCTTGGCGCAAGATGGCGCGCGGCGCCCGAATGCTGGCGGCATGATCTACCTCGATTATCAGGCGACGACGCCGCTCGCGCCGGAGGTGTTCGAGGCCATGGTGCCGTGGCTTCGCGACCAGTTCGCAAATCCGCATTCCGCCAGTCGGCTGGGGCGCGCCGCCAAGGCAGCCATCGAGGTGGCACGCGAGCAGGTCGCGGCTTTGCTGCCGAGCGGCGGGCGCGTGGTATTCACGAGTGGTGCCACCGAGGCGCTTAATTGGGCGGTCAAGGGCAGCGGCGGCTCCATGGTCACCATTGCCAGCGAACATGCCGCGGTTCTCGACACCGCACGAGCCGAAAGCGGACGGGGGCGCGAGATCACGGTTCTGCCGGTTCGTCCCGATGGCCGGATCGACTTGTGGGTGGCGCGCCGGGTGCTGGGGCAGGGGGCCGGATTGCTGGCCGCCATGCTGGTGAACAATGAGATCGGCGTTATCCAGCCGATTCCGGAGCTTGCGCGGATCGCACGGCAGAACGGCGCGCTGGTGCTGTGCGATGCGGTTCAGGGATACGGCCGTATCGCGGTGCCGGACGCGTGCGACATGGTGGCGATCTCCGCGCACAAGATACACGGGCCCAAGGGCGTGGGTGCGCTGTGGATCAGGGACGGGGTCACGCTTGCGCCGCTGCTCGACGGGGGCGATCAGGAACATGGCCGCTCTGGCACCTTGAGCCCCGCGCTGTGCGTTGGTTTCGGCGTTGCCGCCCGGCTGATGATGGAGCGGCGCGACGCGGACCTGGCACATGTCGACCGTTTGTGGGCCATCGCCACCGAACTGCTGGGCGGTTGGACGATCAACGGATCGGAAGAGCATCGCTATCACGGCAATCTCAACGTCCGGCGGCGCGGGCTGGACGTGAACAGGCTGATGAGTGATTGCCGAAACGTCGCCTTTTCAGCAGGTTCGGCGTGCGCGAGCGGCTCGGGCCGGCCTTCCCATGTGCTCAAGGCAATCGGCCTGCTCGATGCGGATGCCCGCTCCTCGATCCGGCTTGGCTTCGGGCGGTACACGAGCGAGGCGGAGCTTCGGGAGGCGTTGGCGACTATCGTCGCAGCCGCCGATGCGCAGCAGGTCGCCGCGTGAAGGTTCGCTTCGAGACGACGGACGGCGCGATCGTCGAAGCGGAGGCTTCGCCGGGTGAGCGATTGCTGGATGTCGGCCAGCGGATCGGCATGCCGCTTGAGGGCACGTGCGAGGGGCAGATGGCCTGTGCTACCTGCCATGTGGTCGTGTCGCCCCGCGACTTTGCGCTGCTGCCACAAGCGGCCGAGGAGGAGGAGGACATGCTCGATCTCGCGCTCAATGCGGCTCGGACCAGCCGGTTGTCATGCCAGATTGTTCTGAAACCGGAGAATAATGGCCTGACCGTTCGCATCCCTTGACGCTTCATGCTTGGGCTTGAACAGGTGGCGTCGCTCGGCCATATGGCGCGCGGGAGTCGGGCGGACGTGGTCGTCGCCAACCTGGTCAGATCCTGACGGAAGCAGCCACAACGATTTCGCCGCGGGTCGTTCCGGCTCCCACCCCGCATCCCCTCATCGATGAGACGAACGAAGCTGCCGCGATATCGTGGCGGACTTTGCCGCCCGATGCTCGCCAGCGATGCGCACTGGCTTCCCCCTTCGACAACCATGGTCGGTGCCCCTAGATAGGGAGCGATGACCGACTCCCTCCTTGGCCTAGACGAACCTGTTCAGCCGAAGCGCGGCGGCGATGCCTATCGCGTGCTTGCGCGCAAATATCGGCCGCAGACGTTCCAGGCTCTGATCGGCCAAGAGGCGATGGTGCGGACGCTGGAAAATGCGATTCGTCGGGACCGGATCGCCCATGCCTTTCTGCTCACCGGGGTGCGCGGCGTCGGCAAGACGTCGACCGCACGGCTGATCGCCAAAGCGCTCAATTGCATCGGACCGGACGGC
This sequence comes from Sphingomonas sp. CCH5-D11, assembly GCF_001557395.1. Classification (NCBI taxonomy): domain Bacteria; kingdom Pseudomonadati; phylum Pseudomonadota; class Alphaproteobacteria; order Sphingomonadales; family Sphingomonadaceae; genus Sphingomonas; species Sphingomonas sp. CCH5-D11. Next base: position 33,847 of record NZ_LSKH01000153.1, read on the forward strand.
AGTGGCGGGCCCACGATCGATCCTTGCGGTGTCTGCGAGCCGTGCCGCGCGATTGCCGAAGGGCGCCATATCGACGTGATCGAGATGGACGCGGCGAGCCACACGGGCATCGACGATATCCGTGAGATCATCGAGGCATCACGCTACGCCGCCGTGTCCGCGCGATACAAAGTGTACATTATCGACGAAGTTCACATGCTGTCCAAGGCCGCGTTCAACGGCCTGCTCAAGACGCTGGAAGAGCCGCCGGGCCATGTGAAATTCCTGTTCGCCACGACAGAGGTGAACAAGGTGCCCGTGACGGTCCTTTCGCGCTGCCAACGGTTTGACCTTCGCCGCATTCCGGCGGACAAGCTGGCGGAGCATTTCGCCGCCGTCAGCGGGGCGGAAAGCGTATCCGCCGAGGCGGAGGCGCTGGCGCTGATCGCGCGCGCCGCGGAAGGATCTGCGCGCGACGGCCTGTCGATCCTCGACCAGGCGATTGCCCATGCCGATCTGCAGGGTGGCGGCGTCACTGCCGAAGCCGTTCGTGAGATGCTGGGCCTGTCCGACCGCAGCGCGGTTCGCGATCTCCTGGCGTTGTTGTTGGCGGGCGACGCGCCCGGAGCGCTGACTGCGCTGCGTCGCCAATATGATTTCGGCGTCGACCCGCAAGGCGTGCTGCGTGCCCTGCTCGAGGCGGTGCACGGCGTTACGCTGTCCAAGGTTGGCAGCGCAGAAGATCCGGCGCAGCCTGCCGAGGAGCGTGAAGCCTATCGCGAGTGGGCGGGCAAGCTTTCCTATCCGATGCTCCATCGCCTGTGGCAGCTGCTGTTGAAGGGCCATGACGAGGTAGCGAAGGCCGCGCTGCCGATCGAAACGGCGGAAATGGCGCTGCTGCGTATCGTTCATGCGCGCAGCCTGCCGGACCCGGGCGAGCTCGCACGCTACCTCAGCGAAGGCGGGCCGACGCAGCCAGTGATGGCAGCGCCGCCCGCTGCTGTTCCAGCGCCTGCACCGGCACCAATCGAGAAGCCCGCGCTGCCCACGGCCTTTACCTCGCTGGTGGAGGAACTGGAGCAGCAGGGGCATCATCTGCTTGCCGTGCGCCTGGCCCATGGTGCGCGCGTCGTGAACTATGCGCCGCCGGAGATCGTGTTCAGCGGATCACGCCCGATCGCGGCTGATACGCTGGCCGAAGTCGCCGCGGCCTTGCGGACGATGACGGGAACTGCCTGGAAGCTTTCGCTGCTGGACGCCCCCGGGGAGCCGACCTTGAAGGAGGCGGCAGACGCGGCGGCCGAGGAGGAGCGGCAAAGGGTGCTCGCGTCGCCGCTGGTGAAGGCAGCATTCGAAGCCTTTCCCGAGGCGGAACTGATAGACTGGCCAAAGAAGAGGAATCACGCGTGAAGGATATCAACGAACTTCTCGCCGCAGCCCAGAGCGCGGCGGAGAATGTCCAGAAGCAAATGGACGAGGCACAGGCAACGCTCGACACGATCGAGGTGGAGGGCGTTTCCGGCGGCGGTCTGGTGAAGATCAAGGCGACCGCCAAGGGCCGGATCCTGACGGTCGCGATCGACGATTCGCTGATCGTGCCTGCTGAAAAGCAGATGCTGGAGGATCTGGTTGCCGCAGCGTTCAACGACGCACGCGCAAAGGCAGATGCCGCGTCGTCGCAGGAGATGGCCAAGATGACGAGCGGCCTTCCGCTGCCGCCGGGGTTCAAGCTGCCGTTCTGAACCCACGTGCATAGAGGAACGGGTGGGTTCCACCCGTTCCGCCACGGGAACAACCATGTTGGACGATACGTTTCGGCTCATCGGTAACGATGGAGCGTATCATGACCGACGAACGTGTGACTGAAACGTCGACGCCAAATACCACGATTATCGAGCGGCGTAGCGGTGGCGGCAGTGGTGTCTTGATCGGACTGGCCGTTCTACTTGCGGTTATCGTGGCAGCGTTCTTCCTGTTCAATCAGTCGAAGAATGAGGGCCTGGAGACAAAGGCGATCACCTCTGCCGCCCAAAGCGTCGGCGAGACCGCCGACAAGGCCGGCGCGGCGATCGACCACGCCACCAAGTAAGCGAGGCGCGGCGAGCAGGTCAGCGCAAGCAGTCGTCCAGACCCTCGCGACGGACCACGCCCACATGCCGGGCGATGGCATTGCCATGGCGCCGCACGAAGCCACTCGGATCCACGGCCTCCCGCTTCTTCGGTAGCGGGAGGACCGCGGCGATGCGGGCTGCCTCCGTTGGCGTGAGCTTTTGTGCCGAGTGGTTGAAGTAGCGGATCGCACCTGCCTCTGCGCCATAGGTGCCGATCCCCGTTTCAGCGACGTTGAGGTAAACCTCCATGATGCGGCGCTTTCCCCAGATCGCCTCGATCAGGACGGTAAACCATGCCTCGACGGCTTTGCGGAGATAGCCGCCGCCTTGAAACAGAAAGACGTTCTTGGCCGTTTGCTGGCTGATCGTAGATCCGCCGCGGATCTTTCCACCCTGAGCATTGCGGTAGGCGGCGCCGGCGATGGCGCTGAAGTCGAAGCCGTGATGGCTGCAGAACTTGGCATCTTCCCCCGCGATTGCCGCTCGCGCCATGTCCGGATCGATCCGGTCGAGCGGGCGCCATTCCTTGGTGATGGAGCGGCCGGACAGGAGATCGCCGATCATCGTGAAAGTGATCGGTGGTGGGACGAAGCGGAACAGCAGCACGAGCGCCAGGGAAACAGCCACGAACCAGAGTGCGATCTTGAGAAACAGGCGAAGGAAACGGGTGACCATCTGCCGTTGCTAGCCTTGAAGGATCAACCAAATCAACGATGGCGGAGCGCTCGCGCGCGACGATCAAAAAAGTGTTTGGCGGCGATCCGACCGATATTCTGCACCAACGGCTCAGCGATGTGGCGCTGCGACCGATGCGCGGAGCCTAGCCCGGCACCATTGCGCGTTCTACGATACTGTTCGTGACGCCGAGCGCGCGTTCTACAACAATATCAAGCCAGACGAGGCCGACCGGAAGGTGTGATGATCAGGCGACCCTGCTGGCGACGCGCTCGAACACCGCGGCATAGCGCTCCGCCACCTCGATCGCCGTCAACGGCGTCGGCAGTGCGGCTTGAAGGTGCGTGTAGAGATTTTCGTCCGAGGCTTGCATGATCCGGTCTGCGAGATCTGCGGGATCGTTGCGAGCGAAGTGCAGGCCGGTCTGGCCGTGGATGACCTTTTCGGCCATGCCGCCGATCCCGGTGCAGATGACGGGACGGCGCGCGGCGAAAGCCTCTTGGATCACGACGGGAGAGTTCTCCCACCAAGTGCTGGGCATCACAACATAGTCGCAGGCAGCCATCAACTGCGCCACGCTGCCGTTGTTGTAGGGGCCAAGATAGGTGAGGAAGGGATATGCCTCCACTGCCGCGTTGAACCGGTCGATAAAGGCGGAGGACTGGCCGACGAATTGGCCGTGAACGGCGATCCGCACGCTTGCTGCACGCGCCGGATCCTGCGCCAGGATTGCGCAGGCATCGAGAAGCACGCCGAGCCCCTTGAACGGATTGATCTGGCCGAAATAGCCAAATTTCCAGGTACGATGCGGCTGTCGCGGTTGCTCTGGTACTGGTGCGGAGAGCACGCCGTTCTCGATGACGGTGATCCGATCATGCGGCACGCACTGTTCGACCATTTTCTCGGCGAGAAAGTGGCTTGGCGAAACGAATGCCGACACGTGGTCGAACGCTGCCTCGACATGCTGCTGCCGGACGGCAAATTGCTGGCGGCTGTGCTCCGGATAGCATTTGTGACACGAAGAAGGGGAGGGCCCCTGGCAAAGCATCTGCCCTTGTCGCGTTACGAGTTGCCCGTGATTGTGACAGATCGCCAAATATTCATGTAACGTGACCACCACATCGATGCCCGCCGCGGCGATATCGGCAAATGCGCCAACGCCGATGTGCAGAAAGTGGTGGGCATTGAACAACGTGACCTTCTGCTCCTGCAGCAGGCGCAGAAGTGATCGGCGAACGTCGCCCGAGGCGATGTGATAAAAGTGATCGTAGAGCCAGCCGCGCACCGGCAGCGCAAATTCGTCTGGGCCCAGGCTGATTTGATCCAGAAGGTCCTCATCGCAGGCGGCGACAAGGATCGCATCCCAGCCAAGATCGCGCAGTCCGCGAAACAGATTGTAGGCCGAAATCTCCGCGCCGCCCGATGTGATGGACGGGTGCGTATGGCTGAAAATCGCAATCCGCCCGCCATCGGGGAGCATGCGCGCCTCGCTTCTATCCATGAGCACGGCGGGCAGCCTCATTGATCTTGAGCGTGAAGGGTGAGCCGAGCGGGGGCTGGAGCCACTCGGCGGCGTGGCTCACTGCGGGCAACTCGATCGACTGCGTTGGTAGACGAACCCCACCGATCTGGGGAGGAGCCAGCGAGTAGATGCGGCGCCATTCCGATATGTCTGCTACGAAGGCGTGGAGTTCCCCGCCCGGCCCAGTACCTCCGCCCATGGCGTCGTCGGTGGCGAGCAGAACCATGGCATTCGTCACGCGACCGAGTTCGTGCCAACCGCGCGCAGTCAGGGACAGGTTCCCATCGACCCAGGCAAAGCGGGTGCACGAAAGCTTGGCTGCCACTTCATCAATAACGTCGGAGGTCGGCTCCGCGTCACTCATGAAAAACAGGCTGCACGGGTGGGAGGCGGTGCGCTGCAATTCCGCGAACAGCGTCAACACCAATCCGCGATTCTCATCCGCACTGGCGATGATGGCCAGGCCCCAATCGACCGGCAGCGATGCAGCATGCCGGGCGGCCCGATCAAACAGCAGAAAGATGTCCGACCTTTGCCGTGGCGCGGCGAGCAGCACGGCCGATGCGACCGGATTGATGTCATAGCCCTGCACCCGACTTGACTGGAAACGCGCCTGTGCTGCGGCTTGATAGGCGAAATCGGCAAAGAAGCGCTCCGCTTCGAGTGCCGGATAGAAGCGTCGAATGGAGTCGAGAGGCACCGTCAGCCCGAGCACCCGGACCATCGCCGGCGGTACGGAGACAATGGTGCTGGATCCGTCATCCCATCCAATCTTCAGCGTCAGTCGCTCCACTGCGTCGCGATGGAGATCGCCTCGAAACAGCGTGACAAAGGCGGCGCTTTCCAGAGCCTGCGCCACATTCGGAAAGGTTTGGGAGATGTCGCTCCTGGCGAAGCGAAACTGACTCAACTGATCGGCCGCGATGACGTGATTGCCTGCCTTTAGGACGAAACTCTCCGCCCGCTTGCAGGGGCTGAGCGCCCATCCATTCACAAAAGCGCCAAAGCCGGGAAGGAATGCGACTTCGTCGATCTGCACTCGTTCTAAGGTGTCGTCACCTGACGGGCGGAGCCGGTTTGCCTGAAACAGCGCCCGCATGGCGGCACGATGCGGGCCAGATGAACGTTCCAGAATGTCTCGAACAATGGGGAGAACGGCCTCTGCGGATGTCACCGGCCAGGGGCGAACCGGCTCCAGAAACCGTCCGCTTCCGTCCGCAAACACAAGCTGCGGCGGCAGATCTGAACCCGCCTGCCAATCGGCCCGGAGCACGGCCACGAACGCCTTTGCGTCAGGCCCGAGATCAGCCCGCGGCGCAAAGCTTACCGCGACGCCTGCGGCGTGCCTCGCCGTGTCAAGCACGAAGACCGGACGGTCCACCACAGCGTCCTCGATCATCCATCCGACCAGCCAGATCAGACCGGACCAATCCGCCCAGACGCCCTCCAGATAGCCGACCTGGCTCGACGGCTGCGCATCCTGCGGCTGTTGCAGCAAGCCCCGCGCCTGTGACACGTGCTGTTCCAGGCGGACAAGTAATGGCTGGGCAATCCCGTCACTTGTTGGAGCAGTCGACAAGCTCATTCCGGATTTCCATAGGAATGTGGGCACGAGCGGATCCGGTCTTCGATCATCCGGTCATCCGATCCGGTCGCCGCGGCTGCGTCGATCCGCTATCGGGACTGACTACCTGAACTGGACCTTGGACCCCGCTGTGCGCGGCGTTGAAGGAGATCGCCGGACCGGTGCGCAGCCCCGTGGGTGGCAGTGACGCTCGGCGCTTGCCGCGAACAGTCCCTTGGACGGGAGAGCGTGACGGCGCGTTCTGTCGGAGACGGGCGACAGGGAAGTGAGACGGCCTTTTGGCAATCGACATCCCGGCCGGTTCGGCGGTCATGCCACCGTCTCCCTTGCACAAGGCGGCAAACAGGAAGGCGGCGACATATTTGTCAAGTGCTGCACACCATAACTGATTGCGAAGACGCCGGCACCTAACGAGCCATCCTGGCTCTCGCTAGCTCTATTCGCGCCCGCGTTCCAGCCGCATCGCGCGCGAATGGCGTGTGTGCCAAGCTATCACTTGTCGCTTTCGCTGCGGGAATGAATTGGTCGGGGAAAGAGGATTCGAACCTCCGGCCCCTGCGTCCCGAACACAGTGCTCTACCAGGCTGAGCTATTCCCCGACCAGATGCCAACCGGTTGTAGCCAGCGGCAGGCGGCGGCTTATATCAGCGAATTCAGGCGCAGCAAGAGGCTTGTGGCAAGAAATGACATCTTCGCGGTAGTCGGCCTGTCGGCCATTAACTTCAGTGTTGAAACAGAGACTTAGAGCATTCGCAATCTTCTGCACTGGTTCAATTCACTCGTCGCGAGACGCTTTGATGAACTGAAAGCCCGCTGCGGGAAGCGGAATCGGCGTGCGGTGCCGATCCCGCCCATTGTGTCACCAGATCCGCGCCCTCACTGCGCGCGTGGTGCGGCAGCGGCCGCATTGTCCGGCAGACCGCCGAGTTGCGACACCAGCTTCGTATAAGCGTCGAGATAGCTCAGCACGATGATCTGGCCGATCGCCGTGTCCTGGTAGCCGCCGCCAGCGGCCCCGCCGAATGTACCGCCGGAAAATACGCCTCCGCCCCCACCGAAGCTGATGTCCGACTTGCGGGCATAGCCCTCCGTCATCGCCTCCTCCTCGGTGGTGCGGGCATTCACCAGACTGAGCGTGGTCTTGGCTTCACCCTTCTTCACGTTGATGCCACCCGCGATGGCGCCGATGGCGCTCCCCGCGCCGCCGAACAGGCCGCCCACGCCCCCGAGTACCCCGCCCAGGCCGCCGCCGCCCGAGTTGCGGTTTGCGGTGACGATGTCGGGCTGCAGAAAGTAATCGGCGGCGCGTACCTGGCCTTTGCCCAGGTTCGAATTGGCCTGGAGCTCTCCCGAGTCGGCCATCGCGCGTTCCATGTTACGACTGGCCATCGCGCGGCCACGGTTTACCATGGTGAAGCAGCCGGATTTCTGCACGAAGATCTTGATGATGGCCTCTGGGCTGCCAAGGTTCAGCTCACGCCACCATTGGTTGTCGGGCTCCACGATTGCCAGCGAACCCAATCGCTTGGTGCACACGGGGATCTGCGCCTCACCCTTCTGTTGCGCCTGATGAGCGGACGAACCCTTGTTCTGCGCTGTAGCAGGAAATCCGGCGAGCAGTGCGGCTGCTGCGGCAATAAAGATGGGCGTGCGCATCCTGTAATTCCCCCTAATTTGCTTTCCGCGATTGTTCCTGATCTGCGGTTTGCATGACAATTTCGTGTGAAGCGATCTTATCACTGCACGACATCACTCGCCAGCGTGGACCGATCATGCGAGCTGTTGAACGAGCGGCGCTGCGCTGAAATCCGTCGACAGCGTCGGCGCGAGGCAAAGGGCGCTGGCGGTGACGGCGGCGACGAGTGAGAAGAGGGTGCGGGTCATGGGTTTGCTCCTGATCTGATGACGCGCATCTAGCGGCGGCGGTGCGGCGCGGCGTGCGCCACGCGACGGGTGTGCTTTGTGCGCGACGAAGCTGCGGCAGCGCACGACGAAGGTGGCGCTTTGGCATTGCCGCGCATGGTGCTAACGCGCGCGGCATCACTCAAGCTGGCAGAATTTCGTGGCGACTGAGCTTTCCAAGATCCGTAACTTCTCGATCATCGCGCATATCGACCATGGCAAGTCGACCCTGGCGGACCGGCTGATCCAGCGCACCGGGGGCCTCTCCGAGCGCGAGATGAGCGCGCAAGTGCTTGATAACATGGAGATCGAAAAGGAGCGGGGGATCACCATCAAGGCGCAGACGGTGCGCCTGGAATGGAAAGGCCATGTCCTGAACCTGATGGACACGCCCGGCCACGTCGACTTCGCCTACGAAGTCAGCCGCAGCCTCGCCGCGTGCGAGGGCGCGCTGCTCGTCGTGGACGCGGCGCAGGGCGTGGAGGCGCAGACGCTCGCCAACGTCTACCAGTCGATCGAGCATGATCATGAGATCGTGCCCGTCATCAACAAGATCGACCTGCCCGCGGCCGAACCCGAAAAGGTGAAGGCCGAGATCGAGGAAGTGATCGGCCTGGACGCGAGCGGCGCGGTGCTGGCCAGCGCCAAATCCGGCATCGGCATCGAGGAAATCCTGGACGCGGTGGTCGAGCGCATCCCGGCACCCAAGGGCGACGCCAACGCGCCGCTGAAGGCGATGCTGGTCGACAGCTGGTACGACCCGTATCTCGGCGTCGTCATCCTGGTGCGCGTGATCGACGGCACGCTGAAGAAGGGCCAGCAGGTCACCTTCATGCAGGCCGGCACGCAGCATCTGGTGGACCGCGTCGGCTGCTTCCGCCCCAAGATCGAGCAGCTGACCGACCTTGGCCCCGGCGAGATCGGCTTCATCACCGCACAGATCAAGGACGTGGCGCAGGCGCGCGTCGGCGACACGCTGACCGATGCCAAGAGGCCCGCGGCCGAGCCGCTGCCGGGCTTCAAGGAAGTGCAGCCGGTGGTGTTCTGCGGCCTCTTCCCGGTCGACGCCAACGATTTCGAGAAGCTGCGCGAATCGATCAGCAAGCTGCGCCTGAACGACGCCAGCTTCTCCTTCGAGATGGAGACCAGCGCCGCACTCGGCTTCGGCTTCCGCTGCGGCTTCCTGGGGCTGCTCCACCTGGAGATCATCCAGGAGCGGCTGACGCGCGAATATGACCTGGACCTCATCACCACCGCGCCGAGCGTGGTGTATGAGATCGAGCTGACGCACGAGGGCGGGCAGATCGAGCTGCACAACCCGGCCGACATGCCCGATCCCAACAAGATCGAGATGATCGCCGAGCCGTGGATCGAGGCGACGATCTACGTCCCCGACGAATATCTCGGCTCCATCCTGAAGCTGTGCCAGGACCGCCGCGGCATCCAGAAGAACCTGACATACGTCGGCGGGCGCGCGCAGGTGACCTATGAACTGCCGCTCAACGAAGTGGTGTTCGACTTCTACGACCGGCTGAAGAGCATCAGCCGCGGCTACGCCAGCTTCGACTATCACCAGATCGGCTATCGCGAGGGCGACCTCGTCAAGATGAGCATCCTGGTGAACAACGAGCCGGTCGACGCGCTGAGCATGATCGTCCACCGCGGATCGGCGGAAACGCGCGGGCGCGGCATGTGCGAGCGGCTGAAGGACCTGATCCCGCGGCACATGTTCAAGATCCCGATCCAGGCGGCGATCGGCGGCAAGGTGATCGCGCGCGAGACGATCGCGGCGCTGCGCAAGGACGTGACCGCGAAATGCTATGGCGGCGACGCGACGCGCAAGCGCAAGCTGCTGGAGAAGCAGAAGGAAGGCAAGAAGCGCATGCGGGAATATGGCTCGGTGAGCATCCCGCAGGAGGCATTTATCGCGGCGTTGCGGATGGGCGACGACGCCTGAGGCTAGGGAGGTGATTGCGCCAGCAATCGCCGAGCTAGGCGAGGATCAGCGCAAGCCCGGCCGACGACCGCCCGGGCTCACCGGGCGTGTCGATCGACGACGCGGCTTTGCCGCGGCGGGG
>NZ_LSKH01000154.1:0-438 GCF_001557395.1 Sphingomonas sp. CCH5-D11
CATCGGCGTCAGCGTCGGCATCTGCGTCAGCGTCAGCATCCGCGTCTGCGTCGGCGTCAGCATCCGCGTCGGCGTCGGCATCAGCATCAGCGTCAGCGTCAGCGTCCGCATCGGCGTCGGCGTCGGCATCAGCGTCAGCATCAGCGTCAGCGTCAGCGTCAGCGTCAGCATCCGCGTCGGCATCAGCATCAGCGTCGGCATCAGCGTCCGCATCAGCGTCGGCATCAGCGTCCGCGTCCGCGTCAGCGTCAGCGTCAGCGTCCGCGTCGGCATCTGCATCAGCGTCAGCGTCAGCATCCGCGTCGGCATCAGCATCAGCATCAGCGTCGGCATCAGCGTCCGCATCAGCGTCCGCATCAGCGTCGGCATCCGCGTCGGCGTCGGCGTCGGCATCAGCATCCGCATCCGCATCCGCGTCGGCGTCAGCGTCAGCGTCAG
>NZ_LSKH01000155.1:0-260 GCF_001557395.1 Sphingomonas sp. CCH5-D11
CGGATGCTGACGCTGACGCCGACGCAGACGCCGACGCCGACGCCGACGCCGACGCAGATGCAGATGCAGACGCAGACGCTGACGCAGATGCTGACGCTGACGCGGACGCCGATGCTGATGCAGATGCCGACGCGGACGCAGATGCCGACGCTGACGCAGATGCCGACGCCGACGCTGATGCTGACGCCGATGCCGATGCGGACGCGGATGCCGACGCTGACGCGGATGCAGACGCAGACGCAGACGCCGACGCCGACGCT
>NZ_LSKH01000156.1:0-4085 GCF_001557395.1 Sphingomonas sp. CCH5-D11
GGGTGGAGGGCGTGTGCCCGCCGATCACCTCAGGCGGCGAGCAACGCCCGGCACGGCTCCAGCCCGGCGAGGAATTGCGCGGTGCAGGCGTCCCAGCAATAGGCCCGGCCGGCGGCGGCGGCGGCGCGCCGGTCGAGTTGAAGCGCGCGGGCGACGGCGCGGCCGAGATCCTCGTCCAGCGCCCCCGCCTCAGGGTGTTCGCCCAGCACGTCGAGCGGGCCGGCAACCGGATAAGCGGCGACCGGCGTACCGCAGGCCAGCGCCTCGATCATGACCAGGCCGAACGTGTCGGTGCGGCTGGGAAAGACCAGGACATCCGCGTCGCGATAGGCTGCGGCGAGCCGCTCGCCCTGTAGCGCGCCGAGAAACAGCGTATCGGGAAAGCGGGCGCGGAGCATCGGCAGCGCGGGGCCATCGCCGACCACAACCTTGGTGCCAGCGGTGCCGAGCGACAGGAACGCCTCGATATTCTTTTCCGGCGCGACCCGCCCGACATGCAGCAGGATCGGCCGCGGCAGCGCGGCAAGCTCGGGCAGCGGCGGGCCATCGGGGCGGAACAGCGCCAGATCGGCGCCGCGCGACCAGCGATGGGTCTGCGGCAGGCCGCGCCCACGCAGCTCGGCCTCCAGCGTCTGCGTGGCGGCGAACACGCGCGCCGCCGGCTGGTGAAAGCGGCGCAGACTGGCCCAGAACAGCGACGGCGACAGCCCGGTGCGCATCGCCATGTAATCGGGAAAGCGGGTGTGAAAGGAGGTGGTGAAGGCATGGCCGTGCTGCAGGCACCAGCGCCGGGCCGCCCAACCCAGCGGGCCTTCGGTGGCGATGTGCACCGCTTGTGGCGCGAAGGCATCCAGCCGCCGCCGCACGCCCCGGCCGGGCATCACCGCCAGCCTGATCTCGGCATAGGTCGGGCAGGCGACGGTGGGAAAGGTATCGGGCGTGACCGTTTCCACCTCATGGCCCATCGCACGCAGCCGGGCGACAGTGGTCGACAGGGTGCGCACCACGCCGTTGACCTGCGGCATCCACGCGTCGCTGACGAGCGCGATCCTCACGCCTCGACCACCGTCAGCTTCGGCTTGGCGCGGGCGGCGACCGCATCCGCGCGGTGCCGCTCAGCCCAGTCGATGATCTCCATCCGGCCGCAGGCGTGCTCGACCAGCGCGGTGCAGCTCTCCACCCAGTCGCCGTCGTTATAGTAAGTGACGCCGTCGAACTCGCGGATCTCGGCCGAGTGGATGTGACCGCACACCACGCCGTCGACGTTCCGGTCGGCCGCGGCATGCGCGACCACTTCCTCGAAGCGCGAGATGAACTGCACGGCGTTCTTCACACGCTTCTTCATGTGCGCGGCGAGCGACCAATATGGCAGGCCGAGCCGGCGACGCGCCCAGTTCACCGTGCCGTTGCTCTTGAGCAGCATGGTGTAGGCCCAGTCGCCGAGGAAGGCGAGCCACTTGTGGTAAAGCACGACATTGTCGAACTGGTCACCGTGGATCACCAGCAGGCGCCGGCCGTCGGCGGTGACATGCACGTCCTCCCCGACCAGCTCGATGCCGCCGAATTCCAGACCGACATAGTCGCGGAAATGCTCGTCATGATTGCCGGGCACGTAGATGACGCGCGTGCCGTGCTTAGCCATCTTCAGGATGGCGCGCACCACGTCGTTGTGCGCCTGTGGCCAATACCACCCTTTGCGCAGCTGCCAGCCGTCGACGATGTCGCCGACCAGGTACAGCGTCGCGCATTCGTGATGCTTGAGGAAGTCGAGCAGCAACTCGGCATTGGAGCCCGGCGTGCCGAGGTGAAGATCCGAGATGAAGATGGTGCGATAGCGCGTACGCTTCGGCGATGGGCCGGCATCGTCGCCGTCAATGGCGGTCAGCCAGGGCGGGAGCGTTCGCGGAAGATCGCGCGGGTCCTCCATACCGCTGATGCGCGCGCTTGTTTTCGAAAACAGGTCGGCCATGTCGCGTCCCCGAATGGCGGGCCGGACGGTCGGCCCTTCCTGCTTCGGCCGTTTAGAACATGATAGGGACAGTTCGGTGAGCGTGCGGTGACGATTGCATTGCGAGATTATGGCGGACCCTGTCGCAAAACCTTCGCTCAACTGAAATGCTGGGCTGTCACAGAGCCAGAGAGGATGTGATCCCAAGGGGATCGCGCGTACGGGAGCCTCTTCTTGGCCACACAGATGAGCACCGCCGGCGTCGCCAAAGCCTATGATCGCTGGGCGCCGATATACGATCTGGTTTTCGGTCCCGTGTTCCGCCAGGGCCGCGCCGATGCGATCCGCGCCGCGGAGCGGGTCGGAGGGCGCATTCTGGAAGTGGGCGTGGGAACGGGCATCTCGCTGCCCGGCTACGACCGGCGCAGCCGGATCGTCGGCGTCGACATATCGGAAGACATGCTGGACAAGGCGCGCATCCGGGTCGACCGGTTGGGCCTCGACAATGTCGAGGACATTCGTGTCGACGATGCCGAGCGGCTGTCGTTCGGCGACAATGCGTTCGATGCGGTGGTCGCGCAATATGTCGTGTCCGCCTGTCCCAATCCGGCAAAGGCGCTCGACGAATTCGCGCGCGTGTGCCGCCCTGGCGGCGAGATCATCATCACCACGCGCGTGAGCGCCAATGCGGGTTTCCGCGGCGGCGTGGAGAAGGCGCTGATGCCGATCACCAGCCGGCTCGGTTTCCGGACGGAATTTCCCTTTTCGCTTTACACCAACTGGGCGGCGAGCCGGTCCGACGTGTGTCTGGTCGAGAACCGGCCATTGCCGCCGCTCGGCCATTTCTCGCTCGTCCGTTTCGCCAAGCTCGCCGCCTGAGGACCTCGATCATGACCAGCTTCCGCGCCCAGCTCGCCGAGCAACGTTGGGATGACCATCGCTATTATCACCACAGCCTGGTCAACCAGAGCCTGCACTTCGTCAGCGCCTGCACCTTTATCACCGCATATGTGCTGCTGTTCATCGACCCGGCGGTGGCGAGTCTGCTCGCCTGGGGCGTGGCGATGACGAGCCGCCAGGCCGGCCATTTCTTCTTCGAGCCCAAGGGCTATGATCACGAGAACCAGGCGACGCACGCGCACAAGGAAGAGATCAAGCTCGGTTACAACCTGTTCCGCAAATGGGTGCTGATGAGCCTGTGGGCGGCGGTGCCGGTCACGCTGGTGCTTCAGCCGACATTGTGGGGCCTGCTCGATCCGTCCGACGGGTGGATGACGACGCTGCGCCGCGTTGGCTCGGCATGGCTGTTCCTGGGCGTCGGCGCGATCGTGTTCCGCTCGCTGCAGCTCTTCATCCAGCGCGACGTGGAAACCGGACTCGTCTGGGCGACCAAGATCGTCACTGACCCGTTCAACGACTTCAAGCTCTACAGAAGCGCGCCGGGACGGCTGCTGCGCGGCGAACGCACGGATCGCCGCCACGCCGCCTGAGCCCCAGGGGAGGGACGGTCAGCGTCGGCCGAGCCGCGCCCTGACCGTCTCACGCAAGACCCCGCGGCGCAGCGACTTGTCGGTCACCCCAGCGCCGACCCACCACCAGCCGTCCGCCTCCATGGCGCGGGCGGCGGCGACGAAGCGGTCAACGATCTCCGCGAACAGCGCGTCATCGATGTCGAGACTGAAGATGAGCCGCCCCGTGCCGACCCAGCTCAGCGCCAGCCCCTCCATGCGGAGGTAATATTGCAGCATCCAGTTATAGCGCGAGGGGCGGGTATAAAGGATCGTCCAGATCGACTGCATGCCCGCCGCCTGAACGGGCAGGCCGGCGGTCGCGAGCCGATCGTTGAGGAGCGCGAGCCGCGCCTGCCAGCGCGCATCCTGGCCGTCATACAGCGCCCGCACCTCCGGCCGCTCCAGACGGCGCAGGAAGGCATCCATCGTGCCCATCACATAGGGGTGCGCATTGAACGTGCCGCGCGCGAAGCAGATGTCGACGGGACGATCGTCCCGCCAGCGCTGCATGAGATCGGCGCGGCCGCAGATCGCGCCCACGGGAAGGCCGCCGCCCAGCGTCTTGCCGTAGGTGACGAGATCGGGGCGAACCCCGAAATATTCCGACGCCCCGCCGGGTGCGAGGC
>NZ_LSKH01000157.1:0-791 GCF_001557395.1 Sphingomonas sp. CCH5-D11
ATCGGCATAGGGGTTGAACGTCTCCGTCGCGCCAACGACACCCGCCGCGCGTGCGGCGGCGGTGAACGGCCCTGACGCGTCGCCGGAAATGTTGATGTTGGGCATGGCCACCGCCGCGCTGCCCAGCGCGGTGCGCAGGAACTTGACGTGCGCTTCCTCGTCCGCGGCGATCTCGCGGGCATAGGCACCCACCAGCGGGTCACCGGAAAAGTCGACCCGCGCTCCGCCGGTCACGGTGCCGCCAGCAGCACCCGAGGGTGCGCCCGTCAGGCTTGCCGAAAGCCCGGCGCCGTTCACGGCATAAAGGTAGAATTGCGCCTCGAGATATTCGAGGTTCAGCGCGAAGTTGAGCACGTCCGCATCGGTGAGCGCCTGCGCCTTCGCCGGATCGGCATAGACGAATGCCCCGCCAACCGCCGCGGCGCCGAGTGCCGCCGTGAAGAACGCGCGTCGATCACGCCGCCGATCGGCGCGCTCCTCGAACGCCTCGATCAGTTGGTCCTGTTGCGTCGTCACTTGGCACCTCCCGTAAGCCCGCAAGGGGTTGGGATTGCTTTTCGTCGTGCGGGCTGTGGAGAGGTACGGCCGCCGGGTGATGGCGGATGCAGGCGGGCAGGCAAATTTGTTGCCTGCCGTCTCTCACCCGGGAAGCGCTCGACGCGCGCCGTTAAGGCAAGGTCGCGGATCCCCAGCCGTGATCGGGGCGCTGCCACCCCGGCCATCCCGATGCTCGCCGGCTGGCTGGCGCCGTGGTCAGACCGCCGTGATCAGACCGCCGTGGTCAGACCGCC
>NZ_LSKH01000016.1:0-224 GCF_001557395.1 Sphingomonas sp. CCH5-D11
ACCTCCGAAGGCGTGCGCCGAAGCGCGCCGTCGCAGGTGAAGGTGAACTGGCAGCCGGTGCTCCGCTCCGCGCCCTGAAACACGACGCCGCAAACCGTCTTGGGGAAGGCGGGGTGCCGCAGCCGGTTCAGCACTACCTGCACCACCGCGCGCTCGCCGACCGCATCGTCGCCGGCCTCGTAGTAAGCGGCGGCGGCGAGACAGTCGGTGGCGCGGGCGAAGGC
>NZ_LSKH01000158.1:0-1450 GCF_001557395.1 Sphingomonas sp. CCH5-D11
CACCACCGTCACCCGCCCCGGAACGAACGCCGCCGACACGTCACGCAGCACGCTTCGGCCGCCCAGCGCCACGGTCAGCCCTTCAGCGTTCAGCTCCAAGACCGCCCCCGCTCCCCCAGCAACAGCGCGAGGAAGAACGGCGCGCCGATCAGCGCCATCGCCACCCCCAGCCGTACCTCGCCCGGCCCCGGGACCAGCCGGCACAGGCTGTCCGCGCCGAGCACCAGCGCCGCGCCGCCGAGCGCGCTCGGCACGAGCAGCGCCGACGGCCGCGCCGCCACGAATGGCCGCAGGAGATGCGGCACCACCAGGCCGACGAACCCTACCACGCCGGTCACCGCCACGCCCGCTCCCACGGACAGGCCCGTCCCCAAGATCACCAATGCCTGCAATCGCCTGAGGTCGACACCAAGCGAGCGCGCCGCCTCGCTCCCTAGCGTCAGCGCGTCGAGGCTGCGCCCCGTCAGGAGCAGCAGCGCCGCTCCCAAGAGCATGAACGGCGCCGCATGCAGCAGGTCATCCGGCCCGCGATCGGTGAGCGCACCCATCAGCCACTCGATCACCTCGGCGACGACATAAGGGTTTGGAGCGATAGAGATCAGGAAGGCGGTCAGCGCCGCGGCGAGGCTGGCGAGCACAGTCCCGGCGAGCACGAATGCCGCCGGACTCTCCGCGCGCCAGGTCAGCGCGGCGAGCAGCCCCATGGCGCCGATCGCCGCGGCCATGGCGGCGGCGAACACGCCCCATTGGCTCCCCACGCCAAGCACCAGCGCCGCCACCGCGCCCAGCGCCGCGGCGGAGGAGACGCCGAGCACGCCCGGATCGGCGAGCGGGTTGCGCAGCCATCCCTGCAGCACCGCCCCCGACAGCCCGAGCGCACCGCCCAGCAGCAGTGCCAGCAGCGCACGCGGCAGCCTGAGCTGCGTCACAATCGCCCAGCGCGGGTCGTCCGACCATGCGGCGTCGAGCGGTACCCACGCCTTGCCCGCCATCAGCGAGGCGACGAACAGCACCGTCACCAACGCGGCAAGCAGCAGGTGCAGCCGCCTCAAGCGCCGGCCCCGCGCCGTATCTCAGCCAGTCGCCGCAGTGCCGCCGGAATGGTCGGCCCGCCGCAGTTGATGAGGTCGCGCGCGAACGGGACGTCGCGGGTCTCGGCCCCGAGCAGCCGACGCCGAATCGCCGCCGTTCGCCCGCCCTGATCAGGCGACAGGATCAGTGCAGGGGGATGCGCGACGATCGTCTCGACGGGTAAGCGCCCCGTCATCGCGACGCCATAGTCCGCCGCGGCATCGCGCAACCCCGTGTGCGTCATCATCTCGTCCAGCAACGTGCCGCCGCCGTTCGCCAGATCACCGCCGATGAACAATAGCGCTGACACCGGTGCGTCAACGCTCTTTGTCTCGGCCAGCGCCGCGTCGATGCGTGCATTGAGCACCTGCCCCCGCCG
>NZ_LSKH01000159.1:0-13577 GCF_001557395.1 Sphingomonas sp. CCH5-D11
CCGTCAGCCTGTTCCGGCGGCGCTACCCCGCCAGCGGCGCGGGGGCCCGGGGCGTCGCGCGCCAGGCGAGCAGGAAACCAAGCCCGAGCGCCAGATCGATCCCGCCGAACAGCAGGACGGGCGCGGGAACCTTGCCCGACAGGAACAGGATCACCGCGGGAACGCCGAACGCCAGCTTCTCCGCGACCGAAGGCAGCATCAACGCGCGGTAGCGAACGGGATCGCCGCCGATGACCCAGAAGACGAGCTGAAACGCCGCCGCCGTCCCGATGAAGCCGTAAGCGACGAGCTCCGCGCCGGCGGGTTGCGGCAGCAGATATTGCGGCAGCAGCGCCAGTAGGCCGAAGATCGCCGCGCCGCGGAACCACAAAGTGACCCAGCGCGGCGCGCCCATCGCCGCCGTCATGCCGCCCGGGCCGCGCGCTCCGGGGTGAACTCCACCTCCAGCCGGCGCACCGCATGGACGAAATTGTTGGGCGCGATGTCCATGTCGCCCGTCCAGCGGATGTCCGGGAAGCGGGCGAAGATCTGCCGATAGGCTTCCTCGAGCTGAAGCTGCGCCGTCATGCGGCCGATGCAGATGTGCGGGCCATGGCCGAAGGCGATGTTCCGTTCGGCATTGGCGCGCGTGATGTCGAAACGGTCGGGATCGGGGAACATGGCAGGATCGCGGTTGGCCGCGCCATAATACATGATCACCTTTTCACCCTCGGCGATCCGCTGTCCCTCCAGCTCGGTGTCCGCGGTGGCGGTGCGGCGCATGTAGATGACGGGGGAGACCATGCGCGTGATCTCATGCACGGCATTGGTCAGCAGGCTACCGTCGGCCTGCAGCTTCTGCTTCTGCGCCGGATTCTCGGTGAAAAGCTTCATGGCGCCGGAGATGGAATTGCGCGTCGTGTCGTTGCCGGCGAAGACGATCAGCAGCCATGCACCGTCAAGATAGGGATCGGGTAGCGGCTCGCCCTCCACCACCGCATTGGCGATGGCGCTCATCAGATCGGGCTGCGGATCGGCGCGGCGCTTGGCCAGCATGTAACGGCCATATTCGAACATCTCGCCGACGTTCTTGTTGAACAGCTCGATAAAGGCGGCGATCTGCGGATTGAGCTCCCCGCCGCCGGCCATCTGCTCGGCCTGCTCGGTGGCGATCTGCTGCGCCATTTCGAGGAAGTGGATCCAGCCGATGAACTTCTCGCGATCCGCCTCCGGCACGCCCAGCATTTCGCACAAGGTGAAGATCGGCAGCCGCTGCGAGAATTTCTCCACGAGGTCGCATTTGCCGAGCGGCGCCATGGTGTCGAGCAGGCGGGTCACCTCCGCCGACACGCGATCCCGCAGCCCCTTGATATAGGTGGCGGTGAAATAGGGCATGTGTTCGCGCCGGAGCTCGCGATGCGGGCGGGCGTCCAGGTTGATCATGGAATTGGTGGAAGCGGAAAAGAGGATCGGGTGGCGCGTCTCCTGCGGGCCCAATGCCATCAGGATGCCGCCCTTTTCGCTGCTGAAGGTCTGCGGATCACCATTGACGCGCTTCACCCCTTCGAAGCTGGTGACGGCCCAGAAGCCGACGCCATCGCGCGGCATGGGATGCCACATCACCGGCGCGTCGGCGCGCATGCGGGCGTAATCGCCCCATGGCTGGCCGGCGGTGAAGCGGCGGATGTCGGTGAGATCGACATCCTTGAGGATCGGATAGGCGCGGTCGAACGTCGGGCCTTCGCGCCCTTCGATGATATGGTCGCTGACGAGATGCATCTGCTGCTCCGAATTCAGGCGAGGTCTGGCGTGAAGCGGATGTTGCCGCGCGCCATGCCCTGCGACACGACCTCCAGCCCGCCGGACTTCACCATCCATTCGAGCCGGTGATCGCGATATTCCCGCTTGAACAGGCCCTGTTCCAGCAGCTTGGCGACATCGCCCATGCCGCCGGTGGAGGCGACGGCAGCTGCCTCCGCCACGGTTTCGCGGACGGAGGGACGATCATTCGCGCGCGCCAGCCAGGCGGCGAGGCGGGAGCCCGGCTCCGGCGCGATGCCATGGCCGACGGACCCGTTCACATAAGGCACGACCGACAGGTCACCCCAGCCGAAGCCGTCGCCGTTGAACCATTCGCGATCCCCAAGCTCGCGTTCCAGCCAAGCGAAATAGCCACGCACCTGTCCGCCGGCGCGGGCGCTCAGTTCCTCGCCCAGCGGGCCTTCGGCGCGGCGGAACCAGCGCAATTCCGACAGGCCCCAGTTCACCGCCTCCAGATGGGTGTCGACCACTTCCTCGATCATGCGGACGCGGGCGCGATCAACAGGGCTCGCCGGGAGCAGTGACGGCTCCGGCCAGGCATCCTCGATATATTCGAGGATGATGGTGGAATCGAAGATGCCGAACCCGTCATGGATCAGCGCGGGAACCTCCGCGCGGGGGTTGGCAGCGACGAAATCCCCCGCCGCGCCGCCGACGCCGATCCCGCCCGGCACCGCGGTTTCATAAGCCACGCCCTTCTCGCGCAGCGCGATCTTCACCTTCTGCGCATAAGGCGACAGCGGGTGATCCCAAAGCGTCACGGCCATGCCGCACCCTCCCCCA
Organism: Sphingomonas sp. CCH5-D11; assembly: GCF_001557395.1. Taxonomy (NCBI): domain Bacteria; kingdom Pseudomonadati; phylum Pseudomonadota; class Alphaproteobacteria; order Sphingomonadales; family Sphingomonadaceae; genus Sphingomonas; species Sphingomonas sp. CCH5-D11. The sequence goes on from NZ_LSKH01000159.1 coordinate 2,584, forward strand.
TAACTTTTGTTCTGGGGAAGCTATGCCGGGCTCACGACAGAATCCAGTCCTATTTCGCTACTTGTTCCGGCGGCGAAAGCTTGCCCGCGCGATCCACAGGCCGAAGGCCAGTAGGACGATCGGCGCCAGCCACAGGGGCAGCGTGACGGCGCTGACCGGCGGATCATAAGTGACGTAATCGCCGTAGCGGGTGATCAGCCAGTCGCGCACCTCATCGGCGCTGTCACCGGCGGCGATCCGCTGCCGCACCAGGCTGCGCATGTCGCCGGCCATGTCGGCATCGCTGTCGACGATCGCCTGTCCCTGGCAGACGAGGCAGCGCAGCGTGGCCATCAGCGCAGTCGCCTCCGCTTCCTTGGCGGGATCGGGCAGCTGGACGTTGGCGTAGTCGGCGGGCGGGCGCTGAGAGGGAGCGGGCGCGGCCACGGCCAGCAGGGCCATGCACAACAGCCAGGCGCTGCCGCGAAGCACGCCCGTACCGCGACGCACGCTCCTGCCGCGGGGCGGGCTCCTGCGGCTCATCGCGCGTCCCGCCATGCCTGGGCGAGCGCGGCGACGTCCTCCTCCCGGATGTCGCCGACATGCTGCTTCACGATGATTCCCCGTCCGTCGACCACGAATGTCTCGGGGACGCCCGACGAGCCTAGCGACAGCTGGACGCGGCTGTCGCGGTCATCGCCGATGCGGGCATAGGGATCGCCGCGCCGCTTCAGGAACTGCGCGATCGCGACCTCGCTGTCGCGGATCGCGACGGCGTGGATCGGGATGCCCATGGCCTTCAGCTTCATCAGCTGCGGCGCCTCAGCGATGCAGGGCACACACCAGCTGGCGAAGATGTTGAGCAGGCGCGGCTCCCCGGTGCGCAGGTCGCCCGCCGAGAGGCCGGGCTTGCCGGCGACGACGGGGGGCAGATCGAACGAGGGGACCGGCTTGCCGACCATTGCCGAATAGACCGTCCGGTCGCTCGGCTTGCGCAGCTCGCGCACCGCGAAGACGATCACGATCGCGAAGACCGCGAGCGGCAACCAGAGCAGCCAGCGCCTCATGCCGCCCAACCCTCCGCGCCGGCGAGCTGATCCGCCAGATCCTGCGCGCGCCGTTTTTGTCGCCGGTCGCGCAGCCAATGGCCAAGGATCGACAGCGCGCCGCCCAGCGCGATCATCATGCCGCCGAACCAGATCAGCGTGACCCATGGCTTCCACCACAAGCGAAGCTGCCAGCGACCCTGACCATCGGACTGTCCGAGTACGGTGTAGAGCTGCCCGTCGAGCGCGGTGAGAATGGCGCTCTCACTGGTGGTAGTGGGCGGGTTGGAGAAGAAGCGAGACTGCGGCGCCAGCACGCCGCGCGCGCCGTCACCACGCTGCACCTCCAGCCGTGCTTCGAGCGCGGTCCAATTGTCGCCGATCACTGGCCGGATGCCGCGCAAGGTGACGCGATACGGGCCCACGCCGGCGCTCTCCCCGATGCGTTTCGCCACCAGTGTTTCGCTGGTGAAGGCGCTGGAGGCCGCCATGCCGGCGAGGCTGACGGCAATGCCGAGATGCGCCAGCACCATGCCGTAAACGAACAGGGGCGTGCGCAGGAGATTGCGCCCGAGCAGCGGCACGACGCTAGCCACCGCAAGGCCTGCGGCGAGGGCGATGCCAAGCATCGGCAACAGCCCGAACCAGCCTGCCAGCAGGGCGAGCGCGACGCCGCTTGCCCCGGTGATGGCGATCGGCCAGCCCATGCGCTTCACCACCGCCGCCATGCTGTCCCGCCGCCAGCGGAGCAGCGGGCCCGCCGCCATGACCACGACCAACGCCAAAGCGATCGGGCCGGCGGCTTTTTCAAAGAAGGGCGGGCCGACCGACAGCTGCGTGCCCATGGCGGCGGCGAAGATCGGGTAGAAGGTGCCGATCAGGACGATGCCGAGGATCACGGACAGGAGCAGGTTGTTCGCGACAAGGCTCCCCTCGCGGCTCACCAGCTCGAATGTGTTGCCGGCGCGTACCAGGCCAATCCGTGCCGCGAACAGCGCCAGCGCGCCGCCGATGTAGATCGCCAGCAATATGAGGATGAAGGTGCCGCGCTCCGGATCCACGGCAAAGGCGTGGACGCTGGTCAGGATGCCCGAGCGGACCAGGAAGGTGCCGAGCATCGACATGGAAAAGGCGATCACTGCCAGCATCACTGTCCAGGCGCGAAGGCCGTCGCGCGTCGCCAGCACGCTGACCGAATGGAGCAGCGCGGTGGCGGCGAGCCAGGGCATCAGTGAGGCATTCTCGACCGGATCCCAGAACCACCATCCGCCCCAGCCGAGCTCGTAATAGGCCCAATAGCTGCCGGCCGTGATGCCGACAGTCAGGAACACCCAGGCGGCGAGCACCCACGGGCGCATCGCGCGGGCGAAGGCGGGCCCCACGTCGCGCGTGACCAGCGCGCCGACTGCGAAGGAGAAGGCAACCGACAGGCCGACATAGCCGGCGTAGAGCGTCGGCGGGTGGAAGGCGAGGCCGGGATCCTGCAGCAGGGGGTTGAGGCCCTGTCCGTCGGGCGGCGCATCGCCGAGGCGCGCGAAGGGGTTCGAGGAAAAGAGCAGAAAGGCGTAGAAGCCGAGCGCGATGGCGGCCTGCGCGCCGAGCGTTGCCGTCAGCGTCCGCTCCGCCAAGCGGCGTTCCAGCAGCGCCACCGCGCCGCCCGCCAATCCGAGGATCGTGACCCACAGCAGCATCGAGCCTTCATGGTTTCCCCACGCGCCGGCGAACTTGTAAAGCCATGGCTTGGCCGAATGGCTGTTCGCGACGACCAGCGCTACCGACATGTCCGACAACAGGAACACGCGGACCAGCGCCGCCATGGCAAGCAGCGCCAGACCGCCCTGGACCACCGCCACCGGCCGAACCGCGGTGGCGATCACGTCATCGCCGCGACGGACGGCGATGGCGGCCAGCGCGAGCTGCATCGCCGCAAGCGCCGCCGCGAGCCAAAGCGCGATGAGGCCGATCTCGGCGGTCACGCGGGCAATCCCATCACTGTTCGTGCTGAGCGTGTCGAGGCACGTGTCCCGTGCGGCTCGGCCGGGGCACGCCCTTCGACAAGCTCAGGGCGAACATTACTCCGGGGATGCAAGCCTATCCAGATCGTCATCCCGGACTTGATCCGGGGTCCATGCTTGCGCGAACGCCGAGGCGACAGTCTGCGCGGCACGTTGGATGCCGGATCAAGTCCGGGATGACGCAGGGGTGTGGAGCGAGCCAATCGCACAACGTCATGCCAGCCTTGTGCCGGCCTCCACCGTGCCGCGAGCCCGACGCCGGCAAATGCACGGTCAGGTGGATGCCGGGACGCGCCCGGCATGACGGAGCGGCTAAACGTCACAAATCCTCAGCGCTCATATGCCTTTGGCAGTGCGCCCTCGGTGGGCACGAGATACCGGTCGCGCAGCTGAAGCTGGCGCGAGCGCATCGGCTGCGGCCGGCCATCGATCCATACCGCGGTGGGCGCGGAGGAAATCTCCAGCGGATCGCCATCCCACAGCACCACATCGGCGCGGCGGCCGACGCGCAGCGAGCCGATCTCCCCATCCATGCCAAGCGCCGCCGCCGGGCCGGAGGTGATCGACGCCAGCGCGTCGCCCCAGTTCAGCCCGGTATGGCCGGGTATCTGCGTGATCGCGACGAGGTTGCCGGCATATTGCCGCAGATTGTGCTCACCGCCGTTGTTGCCGGTGGAGGCGAGCGCCACCTGAACGCCGGCGGCGCGCATGCGGCCGACGTTGGATTCCGTCGCGCCGAGCGATTCGAAGTGCGCGGGCAGATCGGCAAGCGCAGCGGCGATTACCGGCACGCGCGCGGCGGCGATCTCGCGCGCGACCATCCAGCCTTCGCTGACGCCGGTCAGCACCAGCTTCAGCTTGGGATAATCACGCGGCAGGGCAAGCACCGTGAGGATGTCGCTGGCGCGCTCGACATGAACGACCAGCGGCACGGCGCCGTCGAGCACGCGCAGCAGCGCCTCGGCATCGCCGCGCTTGACCAAGGATTCCTTCTCGCGCCCGCCAAAGCCGGCGGGGTTGCGGCGATAGTCCTGCGCCTGGGTAAAGGCGTCGCGCAGCGCTGCATAGGCCGCCGGGCGGGAGCCGCCGGCGAGCCGCCCGCCGCCCTCGCCCAGCTCCACGAACTGAAAGGCACGCGGGCGCAACACCGCCTGCGGATCATCACCCAGGTCGATCACCGCGCCCTGGCCGGCGAAGATCGATCCGGCGGCCTCCGGCGCGACCAAAGCGCGGGTGACGCCGCCGAGCCGCTCATTGGCGATCTTCACCTCGGCCGGATTGATCGCCACCGACACGTCGATCGCGGCGTTGAACGGAGCGGTGCGAGCGCCGGCATCGTTGCTTTCCTGCACGCCGGCGGCATCGGTGATGCCAAGGTCGCTGAAGCCAGCGACGAAGCCGGGGGCGACCCACTTGCCGCGCCCGTCGATCACTTCAGCGCCCGCAGGCACCGCGACGCCGACGCCGGCGGCGACGATGCGGCCGTTCTGGAACACGACGGTGCCGCCCTCGATAGGGGCAGAGCCATCGCCGATCGCGACGGTCGCATTGGTGATCGCCACCGTCTGCGCGGCCACGGGCGTCGCCAGCATGGTGGCGAGGAGGAGCAGGGCGCGCTTCACTTGACGTCTCCCGAGCCGGGCTGGCCAAGTTCGAAGTCGCTCACCGGGCGACGCTTGGGATCATGGGCGTCGTACAGCAGCGCGCCGTCGATCCAGACCTTGTCGGGGCGCGTATAGACGCTGAACGGATTGCCGTTCCACAGCACCACATCCGCCATCTTGCCGGGCACGAGGCTGCCGGTCCGGTCGGCGATGCCGAGCGCCTTCGCCGGGCCGAGCGACAGCCACTTCCACGCGACTTCGGGCGCGATGTCGATGCCGACGCGGCGGCCGGAGGCGAGCACCTTTGCCACTTCCTGGTTCAGCCGCTGGATGCCGTTCTCGTCGTCCGAATGGATCATGGCGCAGGCGCCGGCCTTTTCCAGGATCGCGAGATTTTCGCCGATCCCGTCATAGCTCTCCATCTTGAAACCGTACCAATCGGCCCAGACGGCGGCACAGGTGCCGTTCGCCTTCAGGATGTCGGCGATCTTGTACGCTTCCACGGCGTGGTGGAAGGCGGTGACCTTGTAGCCGAACTCCTTCGCCATATCCTCGACGATCGCCATTTCGTCGGCGCGATAGCAGTGGTTCTGGATCAGGATCTCGCCCGCGAGCACGCCGCGCAGCGTATCCATGGCGATGTCGCGCGACGGCGGCTCACCGCCATCGGCCTCATACATGTCCCACTTGCGGCGATAATCCTGCGCCTTCGCCCAGGTCGCGCGGTCGACCGCAACATTGCCCATCCGGGTGGAAGGCTGGCGGTTCTTGGAGCCATAGACGCGCTTCGGATTCTCGCCGCACGCCATCTTCAGGCCGTAAGGCGCGCCGGGGAACTTCATGCCCTGCATGGTGCGCGAATAGACGTTCTTCAGCGTGACCGAGCGACCGCCCATGAGGTTCGCCGAGCCGGGCAGAATCTGCAGCGTGGTGACGCCGCCGTTTGCCAGTGCGCGGCTGAAGCCCGGATCCTGCGGCCATACGCTATGCTCGGCCCAAACGTCCGCCGTGATCGGACCGGTCGCCTCGTTGCCGTCGCTGTGCGCCTGAACGCTGGGGGTGGGGTAATCGCCAAGGTGGCTGTGGATGTCGATGACGCCGGGGGTCACCCACTTGCCGGTGCCGTCGATCACCTGTGCGTCCGCCGGTGCGTTCACGCTCGTGCCGACCGCCACGATCTTGCCGTCGGCGAACAGCACCTGCCCATTGTCGATCCGCGCGCCCTCGCCATCGAAGATGGTGACGTTGCGCACCACCGTCGGCACGCCGGGATAGGCGCGGTAGGTGGAAGGATAGGGATCGCGCGAATAAGGCTGCGGCGGTGCCTTGGACGAGGCCGTTTTGGGACGGGCGTCACCCTGCGAGCAGGCGACAAGCGATAGCGCCGCGACGCCGGCCGCCATCCAGCGCCCGGCGGTGGAAGTGCGAAGGATCATGGGCGCCGTGATTGGACGGACACGGGGGCAAAGACAAGCGCTTAGCGTCTGCCGTGAATTGCCCCCGTCCGTTTGTGCCAAGCGGGTCGAAGCACGTGCCGCGGGCGGAGTCGCTTGGGACACGCCCTTCGACAGGCTCAGGGCGAACGGAGAAGGAAGTTCGCCCAACTAGGCTCAGCTCGCGCTGTCGAGCGTCTCAACTACGAGCCGGTCATTGGTGTAGACGCAGACCTCGGCAGCGATGCCCATCGCCTTGCGGCAGATCGTTTCGGCATCCTGTTCGTAATCAACCAGCGCCCGCGCCGCGGCGAGCGCGTAATTGCCGCCCGAACCGATTGCGGCAATGCCCGCCTCCGGCTCCAGCACGTCGCCATTGCCGGTGAGGATCAGCGACACATCCTTGTCGGCGACGATCATCATCGCCTCCAGGTTGCGCAGATACTTGTCCGTGCGCCAGTCCTTGGCCAGCTCCACCGCGGCGCGCATCAGATGGCCCTGGTGGCGCTCCAGCTTCGCCTCGAGCCGCTCGAACAGGGTGAAGGCGTCGGCGGTGGCGCCCGCGAAACCGCCGATCACCTTGCCCTCCGGACCGAGCGTGCGGACCTTGCGCGCATTCGGCTTCATCACCGTCTGCCCCATCGAAACCTGGCCGTCTCCCGCGACGACCACCTTGCCACCGCGCCGCACCGAAAGGATCGTCGTGCCGTGCCACACCGGCATGCTGCTTTGTTCACTCATGGGAGCGGATGTAGGGTGCGGGGCACGGATACAACAGTGCCCCTGCCAGGGCCCTCATCATGCCGTTTGCACTGAGCCTGTCGACGTGCGTGTGGCCAGGCGCATCGTCTGGGACACGTCCTTCGACAAGCTCAGGACGAACGGGGTGTGTGGTGGCAATCCACGTCAAACTTCACGAACCTCGCGCATAAAAGGGATCGAGTTACCGCCCGTTCGCCTTTCCCCATTCTCGCGCGACCGTGTAGCCGAGATAGCCGGTGCCGAAGAGCGCGTAGAGCGGCTCGGGGATGCCGGCGAGATAGGCGTTCATGCCGCCCGCAATCGTCCGCGCGGTAATCGGGCTGACCGCGGCGATGATCCCCATGGGGATCGACCAGAGCAGCAGCACGTACATGACGTACAGGAAGCTCGGTCGGGCGCGGCTGGTCCAGGGATCGGACGAGCCGGCCTCCGCCAGTACCGCAGCCATCTGGGTCTTGATACGTTCGAGTTCCTGCGAGCCCTCGAGCCGCAGCAATTCGAGCTTTGCCGCCTCGCGCGCCGCGGGATCGGGAATGATCTTGTCGATCAGCCCGGCGACAGGACCGATGATCGCATCGAGCAATGCCATGGACCTTCTCCTTCAGCCGAGGCGGTTGGCGAGCCAGCCGTAGAGGAATGCCTCATCGGCGGGGCGGCGCTCGGCAAGCGAGAGGTAGCGTTCGCCCTGTAGCGCCTCGATCGCCTTGAGCAGCACGGTTTCGCCGGCCGCGCCGCGGATGGCGAGAAAGCGGTCCAGCGCGGCCAGCGTCTGCGGGCCAATGCGACCGTCGAGCAGCACGTCGGGGTAATCACGCGCGCCGCGATTGAGCGCATTGAGCGCGCGCTGGAGAAAGCCGGTGGCGACGGCCGGACCCATGTTGACCCCGGTGTCGAACAGTTCCGCGGCGATCAGCGGCGCACGCTCCGCGACATCGTCGAGGCGCGGACGCTGCCAATAGATGCGGCGGTAGATCGCGGCGGCGGCCTCACGCGCGAAATGGCGCATCTCGCCGGCATAGCCGTTGGCGCGGGCGACCGCTTCCGTGATGCCCCAGCGAGTCGCGCCGCCGCGGTCGGCCGGGTGGTTGCTGTAGCCACCCTCGCGGTCGATCACGGCGTGGATAAGATCGTCGATCATGATGCCCCTCCGTTGTGAGAACGTAAGGGGAACATAGTTGGTGTGGGGCGTGTAGGACAGCGATGAGAAGCGGTCGTTTGCCACGTGCAGGCCGTCATCCCGGACTTGATCCGGGATCCAACATGCCGCGACCGCTTCGGCGTCAGTGTGCGCGGAACCATGGATCCCGGATCAAGTCCGGGATGACGGGTGAGTAGGGCGACCGTACCACTCAGTTCAGGCCGTGATATTCCTTGAACCAGTCCACGAAGCGCGGAATGCCGACCTCGATCGGGGTGGTCGGCGCGAAGCCGTGGTCACGGGCGATGGCGGTGATGTCGGCATAGGTCGCGGGCACGTCGCCGGGCTGCATCGGCTCCAGGCTGCGCACCGCCTTGATGCCGATCGCATCCTCGAGCACGTCGATCATGCGCAAGAGCTGTTCGGGCTTGTTGTTGCCGATATTGTAGACGCGGTGCGGCGGGTTGGTGCCGCCATCGACGGGCGGGCTGTCCGTTACCGCGACGACGCCCGAGACGATATCGTCGATGAAGGTGAAGTCGCGGCTCATGTCGCCGTTGTTGAACACGCGGATCGGCTTGCCCTTTAGAATAGCGTCGGTGAACAGCCACAGCGCCATGTCCGGCCGCCCCCACGGGCCATAAACGGTGAAGAACCGGAGGCCGGTCAGCGGCAGGCGGTAGAGATGGCCATAGACATTGCCCATCAGCTCGTCCGCCTTCTTGGTCGCGGCGTAGAGCGAGATGGGGCCGTCCACCCGATCGTCTTCCGCAAAGGGCAGCTTGGTATTGCCGCCATAGACCGAGCTGGACGAGGCGTAGCTCATCGACACCAAGCCATCGAGATTGCGGGCATATTCGAGCATGTTGACCTGCCCGACCAGGTTCGACTGCACATAGGCATGCGGATTGGTGAGCGAGTAGCGCACGCCCGCCTGCGCGGCGAGATGGATGATGTGGCTGATCCGGTGCGGCGCCAGCGCGGCGGTGAGCGCGGCGTTATCGGCGATGTCGACTTCGGCAAAGGTGAAGCCCGGCCGCGCCGTCAACAGCGCCAGCCGATCCCGCTTGAGCTGCACGGGGTAATAATCGTTGCAATTGTCGATCCCGACGACCGTCTCGCCACGGTCCAGCAGCCGGTGCGCCACGGCCGCGCCGATGAAGCCGGCCGCGCCGGTGACGAGATAGGTCATGGTGTCGCTCCCCTTCTGTCGCCCCGCTTATGGCAGGAGCATTACGGCGGCGTCATGACAAGGGAGGATGGGGGACGGGCGCATCGGAAGTACCGACTGGCAGGCGCTGTCGTCGGTGATATCGGGGCAAAGGGCGGACCGGCAGTGGCCCGATGCCGGTGGTGGCATCGGGCCGGAGCGGTCAGGCCGCCTCGGCGAGGTCGGCCGGCAGGCGGATGAGATAGTCAAAGGCAGAGAGCGACGCCTTGGAGCCTTCGCCCATGGCGATCACGATCTGCTTGTAGGGCACGGTGGTGCAGTCACCGGCGGCGAAGATTCCCGGCTGGGAAGTCTCGCCGCGATGATCCACCTCGATCTCGCCGCGCGTGGAGAGCGCGACGGCGTCCTTCAGCCATTCGGTATTGGGGACGAGGCCGATCTGGACAAACACGCCCTCCAGCTCGATTTCGTGAAGCGTGTCGTGGTTGCGATCCTTGTAGGAGAGCGCGGTCACCTTGCTGCCGTCGCCCTTCACCTCGGTGGTGAGCGCAGAGGTGATGACCTTCACGTTCGGCAGGCTGGCAAGCTTGCGCTGGAGCACCGCGTCCGCGCGCAGATCGCGATCGAACTCGATCAGCGTGACGTGCGCGACGATGCCGGCAAGGTCGATCGCCGCTTCGACGCCCGAGTTACCGCCGCCGATCACCGCGACGCGCTTGCCCTTGAACAGCGGGCCGTCGCAGTGCGGGCAGTAGGTCACGCCCTTGTTGCGATAAGCGTCCTCGCCCGGCACGTTCATCTGGCGCCAGCGTGCGCCGGTCGACAGGATCACCGTGCGCGCCTTCAGCGTCGCGCCGCTTTCCAGCGTCACTTCATGAAGGCCGCCCTCGCGGGCTGCGGGAACAAGCTTCGCCGCCTTCTGCAGGTTCATCACGTCGACGTCATAGTCGCCGACATGCTGCTCGAGCTGCGCGACCAGCTTCGGGCCTTCGGTGTGGCTGACCGAGATGAAGTTCTCGATCGACATGGTGTCGAGCACCTGGCCGCCGAACCGCTCCGTCGCGATGCCGGTGCGGATGCCCTTGCGCGCCGAATAGATCGCCGCCGCCGCGCCGGCGGGGCCCCCGCCGACCACCAGAACCTCGAACGGCTCCTTGGCGGCGATCTTTTCCGCGGTACGCGCGGCAGCGCCGGTGTCGAGCTTGGCGAGGATCTGCTCCACATCCATGCGCCCCTGAGCGAACGGCTCGCCGTTGAGGAAGATCGCCGGCACCGACATGATCTGCCGCGCCTCGACCTCGCCCTGGAACGCGCCGCCCTCAATCGCGACGTGGCGGATGCGGGGATTGAGGACGCTCATCAGGTTCAGCGCCTGCACCACGTCCGGGCAGTTCTGGCAGGTGAGCGAGAAATAGCTTTCGAACTGATAGTCGCCGTCGAGCGCCTGGACCTGCGCGATCACCTCCTGCGACAGCTTCGACGGATGGCCGCCGACCTGGAGCAGGGCGAGGACGAGCGAGGTGAACTCATGGCCCATCGGCACGCCGGCGAAGCGCACGGCGACGTCAGTGCCGGTGCGGCGGATGAGGAAAGAGGGGCGACGCTGGTCGTCATCGGCGCGGATGACGGTGACGTCATCGGAGAGGGCGGCGATCTCGTCCAGCAGCTCCAGCATCTCGCGCGACTTGGCGCGATCGTCAGCGGAGGCGACCAGCTCGATCGGCTGGCGAATGTTGGCGAGATAGCCCTTGAGCTGGGTCTTCAGATTATTGTCGAGCATCTAGCCCTCCTGTGATTGCTGGCTGCCTTCACATCAGCGGTGCGGCCCTGCGCCAAGGGGGGGAGG
>NZ_LSKH01000160.1:0-3688 GCF_001557395.1 Sphingomonas sp. CCH5-D11
CCCGCCGGCAGCGGCGGTGCCTTCTTAGCCGTCTCGCCCTTGAGTTTCACCGCGTCGCTTTTGATGCTCTTGCGTGCCATGGACGTAATCCTCCGATCATGCCCTTAATGCCACCAGCGCCACGGCGGTGCGAGGCATAAATCTTTGTAGCGACTGGGAACCGACCCGGAGGAGCGAAATCAAGTTATGTCAGTCGAGCATGGTCGCCGGTTCGAACGACAGGCGCGGGCTCGGCAACGTAAGTGTTCATGGCTGCGCAGAACCCGACTGCGGCTTCCTTGGTCCTGGATCACAGCCAGGGAAAGCCGATATGGACCGGTTGAGGATGTCTTAACGCCTTGCCGTTAGCCGAGCATGATGTACTCCCAGGTCGTACAGGTTTTCGACTGCGTCCGGCACGACCACGATCCGTGGTTGGTGCTGCTCGCGGGCCTGGTTTGCCTCTGCGGTATCTATGCGTCCTTTGCCCTGGCCGACCATGCCGTACGCTCAGGGCGGAAGACGCGCAGCCTGTGGGAACCTGTCACCATCGCGTCGGCCGGCTGCACGGCCTGGGCGACCCACTTCATTATCTTGCTGGCTTTCAAGCCGGGCATGCCGTCTGCGTTCAACCCGCTGGCCGTACGGCCGTTTTACGGCCGCTCGTTGATGTAAACGAATCAAATAGACGGGGACCCATGCCGCGGCTCAAGGCGTTGAGCGTCATAGACATGGCCCTGACGACAGGGACATCCACTCAGATGAGGAAACGACATGCGCGCACTATGCTGGCACGGTAAAGGCGATGTCCGTGTCGACACCGTCGCGGATCCCGAGATCAAGCACCCGCGCGATGCGATCATCAAAGTAACCGCCTGCGCGATCTGCGGGTCGGACCTTCACCTGCTGGATGGCTACCAGCCCACCATGGAGGCCGGCGACATCCTCGGCCACGAGAACATGGGCGAGGTCGTGGCGCTCGGGTCCGAGGTCACCAACCTCAAGATCGGGGACCGGGTAGTGGTGCCGTTCACCATCAGCTGTGGCGAGTGCTGGTTCTGCAAGAAGGGTCTGTTTGCGGCCTGTGATCAAACCAATCCGAACGCCGAAATGGCCGCCAAAGCGATGGGCCATTCGCCCGCCGGGCTGTTCGGCTTCAGCCACATGCTGGGCGGCTACTGCGGCGGCCAGGCTGAGTATCTTCGCGTGCCGATGGCGGATGTCGGTCCGATCAAGATACCCGACAACGTTACCGATGAGCAGGCCCTCTTCCTATCGGATATCTTCCCGACCGGCTACATGGCCGCCGAGAATGCGCAGATCGAGCATGGCGACACCGTCGCGATCTGGGGCTGCGGTCCGGTCGGCCAGTTCGCCATCCGCTCCGCGCTGATGATGGGCGCCGGCCGCGTGATCGCGATCGACGAGGTGCCCGAGCGACTCGCCATGGCGGAGGCCGGTGGCGCTGAGACAATTAACTTCGCCGAAACCGATGTCTATGACGAGCTGCAGGCGCGAACCAAGGGCCGGGGCCCCGACAGCTGCATCGATGCTGTCGGCTGCGAGGCGGCCGCGCACGGGGCGGCGGACGCGGTCATGGACAAGGTGAAGGCAAGCATGATGCTCGCCACTGATCGCGTCCACGTCCTGCGGCAGGCGATCATGAGCTGCCGCAAGGGCGGCACGGTCTCCGTGCCCGGCGTCTACGTCGGGATGGGTGACAAGCTTCCGATCGGTGCAGCGATGAACAAAGGACTAACGATCAAGCTTGGGCAGACCCACGTGCAACGTTACACCAAGCCGCTACTGGATAAGATCGTCGCGGGCGAGATCGATCCCAGCTTTGTGATCACGCATCCGGCCAGTCTTGAGGACGCGCCCGAGATGTACGCGAAGTTCCGTGACAAGCAGGAAGGTGTAATCAAGGTTGTCATGCGGCCGCACGGCTGATTAGCGGAACAACCGGGAACAGGACGCTCATCGATGCCGATCGCCGCCGCCGCTGTGGATTATGTTCAGCGGCGGTGTCGATCAGCTTGCAACCAAGTATGTCGGCAGATCTAGGTGTCAGTCAGGCTGCAACGGATGATTCTTACGGAGAGGCAACGAGCCATAGCCGCAGCGCTTCTTCCTCCATCGGACGGGCAAAATAGTAACCCTGCGCCTCCTCACATTCCAACTCGGCCAGGATCGCCGCGGCTGCGGCGGTCTCGACGCCCTCGGCAACGACCCGGTAGCCGAGATCGTGCGACAGCGTGATCATCGATCGGACAAGCGCCTGTCCACGCTCGTCATCGGCCAGATCTCGAAACGAACGACTGATCGATCGGGCTGGTGCCCACCATCGCGGTCGCGCCGATCGGACATACCGCGACGTTCCTGACCGTGGTGTCCATGGCGGCGCTCGGGCTCGGGGTCGATATCCGCACCGTCGCCAAGGCTGGCGGACGGGTCACGCTGGCGGTGGTGCTGTCGCTCCTCTGCTTGGGCGGAATCAGCCTGATGCTGATTTGCATGTTGAAGCTGTCGTGAGGGGCGGCGCGAAGGGCGTGAAGTTTGGCTTTTCCAGTTTGGCCGCTTACACCTCACCCGATCAACACCTTCTCTCTCGAAGGTGGTGGTGGGACACCCTTGAGGCACTTGCACGCTGCCAAGGTCGTCTGTGAAAAGGGGACGCCGGCGTATTTCGGCAATTGGTACCGCTCCGTCGCCTGTGTTTCGTGGCGGGGCGGTATCCGAACTCATCGGCTGCGTAACAACATACAACCGATCAGCCCGCCGCATCGCTGGTCGGATCCTCGCGTCCGGCATGCGATCGACCGAAGCACCAGATCGCCCCGTATCCGATCATCAACCCGATCAGGACCAACAGCGGGGTGGCGGCTTCAGCGATCGAAGCACCCATCTGGTTGAAGCGAATGAACAGGTGCATGGCGGCCGTAGCCGGCGAGAACCAGGCGATCGCCGCTAGCCAGCCCGGCATCTCATCGAGCGGCCATGCGAAGCCGGCCAGGAAGACGAGCGGCACCGAGGTCGGCATCAGGAGCTTCAACGTATCGTCGCCGCTGCGGAACAGGCTTCCCGCGACGAGGCCGAGAGCGGCTACCGTGGCCGCGAACACAGGAAGGGCGAGCAGCAGGCCGGGCACATTGCCGGTGCGTGGCACGTCCTGCACCCAGAACGCGAACCCGAACACGAACAGGCCGGCAAAGATGCCGATCAGTGTCATCGCTATCCAGGTGCCGAGGGCAGTTGCCCGGTCGCGCTGCCAATCACCACGCCGACGTCGTTCAGCGATCAGCCGCGCCGACGCGAAGGGCAACGTTTGCTGAAGTATGATGTTGGCGATCGCCGGGAACACGTAGTCGCGATAACCACCGGTGGTGTTGAACAGCGGCTGCATGACGATTGTCGCGCCGGACCCACTGCGATGAGCGATGAGGGCCCCAGTCACTTCAACCGCCTGCTCTCTCACGACATCGCCTAGCGCGCGGGCGATCCCTTCAGCACGCACGAAGTACGCCCCGTTGACGATCAAGGCCGCCCCCGCCCCGGGCCGCCCCTTCAGTGCCGCTCCGCCGAGACCTTTCGACAGGTAGAGAATGCCGTAGGCACGCCGTTGGCGCACTTCTTCACGCGCCGCCATGATGTCGGGTGTCAATCGGCGTCCAAAAAGGACCCCCTATCGGCGTGCAAAAGGGACCCCCTT
>NZ_LSKH01000161.1:0-10630 GCF_001557395.1 Sphingomonas sp. CCH5-D11
GCACCGCGATGGCGTGCCCATGCTCGTCCTCTATGAGGTGCGATTTCATGAGTGTGGTGCCGCTTACAGGACTCGAACCTGTGACCCCCGCATTACGAATGCGATGCTCTACCAGCTGAGCTAAAGCGGCATTGGCGCTCTGGTGAGCGCGCTGGAGCGGGGCGCCTAGCAGCCTGTGCGGGCGAGCGCAAGCGGGTCTCGAATTTACGGGCTCTTTACCATGCGGATCGCAGAAGCGGATCAGGGCATGGGCTCAGAGGACGAACATCATGGATATCCGCGGCTTCGATGAGGCGCGTGCCGGGCGGGGCAGTGATCCCACGGAAGGGGGGATCGGCGAAGCGACCAAGGTCATCGGTGGCGATGAGCGGCGCATGCACGTGCGCGCGTACAACCATTGGGTTTCCCTGCTGAAAGGCCGATCATATCCGGCGATCGAGGATCTGGAGACAGCGGGGCCGACCGACTTCCAGGCCCATGGCGTGCTCCTCGACTTCACGGGCGGCATGGATGATCCCGCAATCAGCGCCATCGGCGAGGCGCTGAGCGAAGAATGCGGCGTGCATCAGGAGATCAGCCGGATCTCGCAGGTACCTGCCCGATCCTTGCTGTCGCGGCTGACCGATCAATATCTGCAGATCATCGCGAACCGCGCGCCGATCGGCTTCGAGGCGGAGTTTGTCGGCACTCGCGGCCACAACACCCTGTATCGCGGCATATTGATGCCTTTCTCCTCGGACGGGGAGATGATCGACCATGTCTATGGGGTGATCAATTGGAAGGAGATCGTGGGCGCGGCCGAGCAGGCGCAACTTGATGCGGAGCTTGCCGCTGCGGTGCGCAGTCAACCGCGAATGGAGGCCGCGCCCGCCATCTGGGCCGATGGCCCAAGCGCCTCGCGTGACGAGGGACGTCGCCTTGATGATGTCCAGCGTGCCCCATTGGCGACGCTGGCGCTGGATGTGCCGGCGGGCGCGGAGCAACTGGTGGTTCTCCTCGCGCGGGCACGGGGCGACGGCATGTTCGATGTCGTGGGCGCTATCCCCGACGATCAGGATCTCGCGGATCGAGCCGCTGCGGCGCTTTCCTGAGATAGTTGCATCCGAAACAAGGGTTGAGCCGCGCGCGACTCGGGCGCATAGGCTCGCCCATGTCGAAAACCTCGATGAAGGCGCTGACACAGGCGCTCGCTGACCGGCTGACCAAAGGCGCTCTGCCGGGTGAACTAAACGGGTTCGGACCACAGGAGCAGGTTGACGCCGCCGCCTTCCTCGCAGCGACCGCTCAGGTGCGGGCGCCGGGCACCGCTGCGGTCGCGTTGGAGACGCTGCCCGGCGATGGGCCGCAGCGTCGCATGCGGCTGGCGATCGTCAACGATGACATGCCGTTCCTGGTTGATTCGATCGCCGGCGCAATCGGCGATCATGACATCGCCATCGATCGCATCATCCACCCGGTGGTACCGGTGCGGCGGGACGCGGACGGCGTTCTTGAGGGAGTAGACGACGGCGGCTCACCCGAATCGATGATCTACATCGAAACGGAGCGCGCCGACGCGCGCGATCGGCGCGAGCTGATCGACGCATTGGTCAGTGATCTTGCCAATGTCCGCGCCGCGGTGGCCGACTGGCGCCGGATGCAGGCGACGCTGGCGGCCGATGCGGCAACGATCGAGGATACGGGCGGCGACCATGAGGGCGCGGCGCTGATGCGGTGGTTCCTCGACCGGCATTTCACGCTGCTCGGCCATGAGCGCTGGATGGCGGACGGCGCCGTCGATGGCGAGCCGTTGGGCATCGCGCGCAGCGCGCATGAGCCGCCGCTGCTTGCCGAACGCTCCCGCCGGCTGGCCATTGATTATTTCGCCAGTGGCAAGGCAGCTCCGCTGCTCCTGAAATCCAGCCTCATCTCTCCCGTCCACCGCCGTGTGCCGCTGGACCTGGTTGTGGCGCCGATCCATCGCGGGGCAAAGATTGCCGGCCTGTCGATCCATGCGGGGCTGTGGACATCGGCCGCGCTGAAGGCTCCGCCGCGCAGCGTGCCCGTGCTGCGGCAGCGATTGGCTGATCTGGAGGCGAAGCTGGACTTCGATCCGACCGGCCACACCGGCAAGGCGCTGACCCATGCGATGGCGACACTGCCGCATGACCTGGTGACGGCCGTCTCTGCGGACGCCGTAGAGGAACTGGCGCTGACGGCGATGAGCCTGGCGGATCGGCCCCGGCCGAAGCTGGTGCTGGTCCGATCGGCCCTGGGTCGACATCTGTTTGCGTTCGTCTGGCTGCCGCGTGATGACGTTTCCACCACCCGGCGCGTCGCGATCGGCGACATGTTGGCGGAGGCGGCGAATGGCAGCATCCTGAACTGGTCGATCGCGCTGGAGGACGGCCGGGTCGCGCTGATCCGCTATACCATCGATCTGCGCCAATCGGGCGTGATGCCCGAAGTAGAACCGCTGGACGCGCGGCTCGAGAAGATGGTGCGCGGCTGGGAGCGCGAGGTCGAGGCGGCACTGGCGGATCGCATCGCGCCATCGCGTGCGGCACGGCTCGCGATCCGCTGGGCGGGTGCATTCCCGCTCAACTACCGCAACATCTCGACTGCGGAGGAAGCGGCCGAGGACGTGCTTCGGGTGTCCGAGCTCGCCGACGAGAGCGACCGCGCGGTGCACATCTATCCGCCTGCTCCGGGCGCCGATCATCGGCTGAAGATTTACAAATCGCATGGCGCGCTCGCGCTCTCCGAAGCGGTCCCCGTGCTGGAGAATTTCGGTTATCGCGTGATTGGCGAGCTGCCGACGCGACTTCGCGAGGACAGCGACAGCTTCGTTCACGATTTCATCGTTCAGCCGCAAGGTGACGTCGCGAACATCGATCGTGACGTGCTTGAAGGGGCCATCACCGCCGTTCTGAAGGGGGCGGCAGAGAACGATTCGCTGAACCGTCTCATGCTGATGGCCGGCCTAACGCCGTCCGCCGTGCTGCTGTATCGGGCCTGGTTCCGTTACTTGCGACAGGCAGGGCTGACCTATGGCCTGACCACTGTTGCGGAGGCGCTTGGCCGCGCACCCATGCTGGCCAAGGCTCTGATCAACCGCTTCACGTTGGCGCACGATCCCAACGCCACGGGCGATGTGGACGCGATCGATGCGGAGATCGCCACCGGGCTCGATGCCGTGACGGCGATCGATGATGATCGTATTCTGCGCGCGTTCAAGGCGGTCATTGGCGCGACGCTGCGGACCAACGCCTTTGCGCCGGCACCGGCGGAGGCGCTGGCCTTCAAGCTCGACAGCAGCCGCATCCCGGGTCTGCCGGCGCCGCTGCCATGGCGCGAAGTGTGGGTCTATTCGCCGCGCGTGGAGGGTATCCACCTGCGCGCCGGACCGGTCGCGCGCGGGGGCCTGCGCTGGTCCGACCGCAGGGACGATTTCCGGACAGAGATCCTTGGCCTTATGAAGGCTCAGCGCGTCAAAAACGCCGTGATCGTCCCAACCGGTGCCAAGGGCGGGTTCTACCCGAAGCAGCTGCCCAATCCTGCAAGCGATCGCGACGCATGGATGGCGGAGGGAACGGAGAGCTATCGCATCTTCATCCGCACCTTGCTGTCGATCACCGACAATATCGTTGCCGGCAAGGTCGTGCATCCGGAGGGCGTGCGCGTTCACGATGGCGAAGATCCGTACTTCGTCGTGGCGGCGGACAAGGGAACGGCGACGTTCAGCGACGTCGCCAATGCCATCGCGCTGGATCGCGGCTTCTGGCTGGGCGACGCCTTCGCCAGCGGCGGCAGCCAGGGCTATGACCACAAGGCGATGGGCATTACCGCCAAGGGCGCCTGGGTATCCGTGCAGCGTCACTTTGCCGAGCGCGGCGTGGACGTGCAGAAGGACGTCATCCGCGTGGTCGGCTGCGGCGACATGTCGGGCGACGTATTCGGCAACGGCATGCTCCTCTCCCAGACGCTAAAGATCGTCGCAGCGTTTGATCACCGTCACATCTTCCTCGATCCCGATCCCGATCCGTCGAAGAGCTGGACGGAGCGCGCGCGGCTGTTCAGCCTGCCGCGATCGAGCTGGGAAGATTACGACAAGGGCCTGATCTCGGCCGGCGGCGGCGTTTTCCCGCGCAGCGCCAAGACGATCCGTCTGACCCCAGAGGTGAAGGCGGCGCTGGGCGTGAGCGCGGACGAGATGGAGCCGGCGGCGCTGATCTCCGGGATCCTCAAGGCACCGGTGGACCTGATCTGGTTCGGTGGCATCGGCACCTATGTGAAGGCGGCGTCGGAGAACAATGCCGCGGTGGGCGATCCGGCCAACGACCGTCTGCGCGTCGATGCGGAGGATGTTCGCGCCACGGCGATCGGCGAGGGCGCGAACCTGGGTGTCACGCAGGCCGCACGCATCGCGTTCGCGGCACAGGGCGGCCGGATCAACACCGACTTTATCGACAATTCGGCCGGCGTGGATTGTTCAGACAATGAAGTGAACATCAAGATCGCGCTCAATCGCGAGATGGCGGAGGGGCGGCTGTCGTTCGATGATCGCAACGTGCTGCTGGGTGCGATGACGGACGATGTGGCACATCTGGTGCTGGAGGATAACCGCCTCCAGACGCTGGCCTTGTCGATTGCCGAGCGTGGCGGTGTGCGTGCCGTGCCCAGCTTCGTGCGGGCGATCGAGATCTTCGAGGCGGCAGGTCGCCTCGATCGCCGTGTCGAGGGGCTGGCGGGCAACGAGGATCTGCTGCGCCGCGCTGCCGAGGGCAAGGGGCTGACCCGGCCCGAACTCGCCGTGCTGCTGTCCACCGCCAAGCTCGCGCTGCAGGATGCGATCGAAGCGGCAGGGCTGGGGGCGGATCCGCTGCTCCAGCCGGATCTTCGCGCCGCTTTCCCGCGCGAAATGCAGGAGCGGTTTGGCAATGCCATCGACCATCACCAGCTGCGCGGCGAGATCGTCGCCACCAAGCTTGCCAACCGTATCGTCAACCGGATCGGCATCCTGAACCCGTTCGAACTGGCCGAAGAGGAAGGCGCGGCGCTGGGCGACGTTGCCGCCATGTTCGTGGTGGTCGAACGGCTGTTCGACCTCGGCACGCTGTGGCGCGACATCGAAACGGGGAGCATGTCCGAGGACGGCCGTATCGCCTTGTTCGACGGTGTGGCGCGCGCCGTACGATCGCAAGTCGCCGACCTGCTGCGCGTGGTCGCGCCCGGCACCTTGCCCAGCGAGGTTCTGGAGCGGATCGGCAAGGGCGTCGCCCGGCTGCAGGGGCAGGCAAGTGAGCTGCTGTTGCAGGAGGCGCGGGCGGAAAGCGCGCGCATGGCCGACAAGCTGGCGGCGGCAGGCGCACCTGAGTCTCTGGCGGTACGCGTCGTTCGCTTGCACGAGATGGACGGTGCGATCGGTCTGGTCGATCTCAGCGCAAAGTCGCGGACGGACGAGACCGAGCTGACGCGCGCTTATACACGACTGGGCGAAGCTTTGGGGCTGGACTGGGCGCAGGCGGCGGCGGCGCGGCTGGAGCCGTCCGATCCATGGGAGCGGCTGCTCGTGGCGGGGCTGGTGCGGGACTTCGAGCAGATGCGGCTCGACTTCCTGACGCGCGAAAAACCGCGCGATTCCAGCGCCGCGATCGACGCCTGGCTGGCCGAGAACGAGGCGCCGGTGGCGCGGTTTGCGGCGGTCATCAGCCGGGCGCGGCAGGCGAGCAGCCCGACGGCTGCCATGCTGGCGCAAGTCGCGGGGCAGGCGCGGATGTTGCTGGGACGGTAATCGGGGATCGGCCTCTCTCCGGGCGGGAGGGGCCGATTTGCTCGGCCGCTCGCGATAGCGGCGCGGCCTCTTGTTGGCGACGATTGGCCTGTATTCGGAGGTGATTGGCCTCGGCAGACCGGCGTGCGGCCATGCAGAGGAGAAAGCTGCCGGACCGTCCGGGAAGCCGCAGCGATCATGTGGCGACGCCGACGACGATTGCGCCCCTGGTTCCAGCGGCCATGAGCGAGAGCGCCGCGGGCGTCTGTCCGTATCGATCGGCCTGTATGCGGAGAGAAACGGCCCAGAGCGCGAGGCGGCTGGCCTCCACGCAACTAGGGTTTGAGCCAGCCGGACGGATCCGCCTCCCCGACGGAGGGCGAAGTCCGGCTGCAAAACAAAGCTGGCAGGCACACCCGCTTTCTTTCAATGCCTTCCCACCTGGACCCCGGCCTTCGCCGGGGAGGTGCTTCAAGGAGCCTGGGTCAACTCTCGGAGGTGCCGGGACCGGCCCGGCACCCTTCCGATCAGTCGGCGACCCGCACGACCAATTTGCCGATCGCGCCGCGACCCTCCATCTTGGCGATCGCCTCGCCGCCCTTCTCGAACGGAAACACTTCCGTCACGCGCGGCGCGATCTTGCCGTCGCGCCACAGATCGAACAGCCGGCGGATGTTGGCGCGGTTATGCTCCGGCTCGCGCGCAGCATGAGCGCCCCAGAAGACGCCGCGGATGTCGCAGCTCTTGAGCAGGGTGAGGTTCAGCGCGATCTTCGGGATGCCGGCGGGGAAGCCGATCACCAGATAGCGCCCCTCCCAGGCCATGGAGCGGAGCGCCGGCTCGGCATAATCGCCGCCGACCGCGTCATAGACGAGGTCGAAGCCGTTCTTGCCCGCCTTTTCCTTGAACGTGTCGGCCAGTGCCTTGCTCTCGTCCTTCGAAAAGGGCGCGCGGCCGTAGATGATGACGTCGTCGGCGCCGGCATCGCGCACCGCCTGCGCCTTTTCCTCGCTCGACACCGCGCCGACGACGCGCGCGCCGAAGGCCTTGCCGAGTTCGACCGCGGCGAGGCCGACGCCGCCCGCAGCGCCGAGCACGAGCAGCGTCTCGCCCTCCTTGATGTTGCCGCGATCGACCAGCGCGTGAATGGTCGTGCCATAGGTCAGCAGCATGGACGCGCCTTCCTCGAACGATCGCTCGTCAGGAATGGCGTAGATATTGTCGGCCTTCACCGCGAGCTTTTCGACCAGCGCGCCATTGCCGGTGTTGCCCATCACGCGATCGCCCGGCTTCCACGCCGTCACGCCTTCGCCGACGCTCTCGACCACGCCCGACATTTCGCCGCCCGGCGCAAAGGGGCGGGGCGGCTTGAACTGATATTTGTCCTGGATGATCAGCACGTCGGGAAAGTTGATCGCGCAGGCCTTCACGGCGACGATCACTTCGCCGGGCTTCGCCACGGGATCGGGGAGCTCCCCGATCTCCAGCGTTTCAGGTCCGCCCGGCGCCTTCGACAACAGTCCTCGCATCAGTCTCTCCCGCGATCCACGGCCGATGCTCGTCCAGCATCGCCTCGTATTTCGAAATCGCGGTATCCCTTGCCAGCGTCAGCCCGACCTCGTCCAGCCCCTCCATCAGGCATTGGCGACGGAACGGGTCCAAGGCAAAGGTGAAGCGATCCTGAAAGGGCGTAGTGACCGTCATCGTCTCGAGGTCGATGGTGATCTCGTCCGTTCTGGCGACCTCGATCAGGCGGTCCACCGCCTCCTGCGGCAGAACAACGGGTACGATCCCGTTCTTGAACGCATTGCCGGAGAAAATGTCGGAGAAGCTGGGCGCGATCACCGCCTTGATACCCAGGTCACCAAGCGCCCAGGCGGCGTGTTCACGGCTGGAGCCGCAGCCGAAATTGTCACCCGCGATCAGGATCGGGCTGCCGGCATAAGCGGGATCGTCGAAGATATTGCCGGGCTGCGCCCGCACCGTCTCGAACGCACCGCGCCCGAGGCCGGCGCGCGTAATGGTCTTCAGCCAATGCGCGGGGATGATGACGTCGGTATCGACGTTCTTGGCGCCCCAGGGATAAGCGCGGCCCGAAACAATGCGGATCGATTGCATTAATCAAGATACCCCAAATAGTCATCAAAGCAATTCACGGGATGTTTGTCTATGATCACGTAGCTCCCCGAGGGAGCACAATTCTTCAGCGGCAACTTCCAGAAATAAACACTCTTCTGATTTTCGCTGAGGTATGGCAGCGCCTTCGGCATCGTATACCATATTAAAAAGCCCACCTGAAAACGCGCACGAGCGACATCGATCTTGCTCGGCTTTCGAACTCTGTGAAACGTTCGGATGTAGTCAATCAACTCAAACAGGTGTGTTTGCTCGCCGTATGCGTCACCAGCGACCGCGTCGAAATGCTCGTTATACAGCGCTTCCAGGTTCCTGACTTCCAACACCGTCGCTTCGCATGCCGCATCCTCGCACGACCACAGCCGGTCCTCGTTCGCAAATAACTCGTTCAACGCTGCGAAGTAAGGAGGTGGGTCTGTAGCTGGCGTGGGAGGCCAAACGGCCACAACCAAGCTCGCGATCGCTAGACCCGTTCCGATAGCCGTAAGTAAGACGCCGACAGCCCCATATTTCGTTGGTAGAGACCATCGCGCCCATTGCTCCCGTCTTGGAAGCACCTGCGGTCAACCGCTTAGCGCATTGTCGTCCGCGCCGAGGTCATCGGCTTGGCGATCGCGGCATAAGCGGCGACGCCGCTGAGGAGCGAGCCTGCGATCAGCAGGACAAATACCTTCTTCATGAAGCGTTTCCCCTTGTTACTCTTCGCGTCCCCGGCGGAGGCCGGGGCCCAGTCGGGAAGGCAGATGTAACTTCCCGCAGCGATTGTCACCCTTGTCTCCCAACTGGGCCCCGGCCTTCGCCGGGGTGCAGCGGGTGTGGAAATCACCCCATCAACTCACGAACATCGGCGAGGTGCCCTGTCACCGCTGCCGCCGCGGCCATCGCGGGGGAGAGCAGGTGGGTGCGTGCGCCAGGACCCTGCCGGCCGACGAAGTTGCGGTTCGAGGTGGAGGCGCAGCGTTCGCCCGGCGGTACCTTGTCCGGGTTCATCGCCAGGCACATCGAACAGCCGGGCTCACGCCATTCGAAGCCCGCCGAGGTGAAGATGCGGTCGAGGCCCTCGGCCTCCGCCTGGCGCTTCACCAGGCCGGATCCGGGCACCACCATGGCACGCACGCCAGCGGCGACATGCCGGCCCTCCGCCACGGCAGCCGCTGCCCGCAGATCCTCGATGCGGCTGTTGGTGCACGAGCCGATGAAGACATGCTGCACGGGCACGTCCTGCAATCGCGTGCCCGGCGTCAGGCCCATGTAATCGAGCGACTTGCGCGCGGCTTCCCGCTTGGAGGCGTCGGCGAAGCTTTCCGGTTCGGGCACGGTGCCGGTGATCGACACCACATCCTCCGGGCTGGTGCCCCAGGTGAGCGCGGGCGCGATCTCCGACGCGTCGATCAGCACGGTGCGGTCATAGCTCGCGCCAGGATCGGTGGCGAGCGTGCGCCACCAGGCGACGGCCTTGTCCCAATCCGCGCCCTTGGGCGCCATCGGCCGACCCTTGATGTATTCGAACGTGGTGTCGTCAGGCGCGATCATGCCGGCGCGCGCGCCAGCCTCGATCGACATGTTCGCGACGGTCAGCCGCCCCTCCAGCGACATTTCGCGAATGACGTTGCCGGTATATTCGATGACATAGCCGGTCCCGCCCGCCGCGCCGATGCGGCCGATGATGGCGAGGATCACGTCCTTTGGCGTGACGCCGAAGCCGAGCGTGCCCTCGACCCGCACTTCCATCGTCTTCGACGGGCTGAGCAGCAGCGTCTGCGTGGCGAGCACATGCTCGACCTCGCTGGTGCCGATCCCGAACGCCAGCGCGCCGAGCGCGCCATGCGCCGAAGTGTGACTGTCACCGCAGACCACGGTTGTGCCGGGCAGGGTGAAGCCCTGTTCCGGCCCGACGACATGAACGATCCCCTGCTCGGCGGCGAGCGCATCGATATAGGGCACGCCGAACGCGGCGACATTCTGGCGCAGCGCCGACAATTGCGTCGCGCTTTCCGGATCGGCGATCGGCAGTTCGCGGCCCTCCGCGTCGACGCGGGGCGTGGTCGGCAAATTGTGATCCGGGACGGCGAGCGTCAGGTCGGGGCGACGAACCCGGCGGCCGGCGGCGCGAAGCCCCTCAAACGCTTGCGGGCTGGTAACCTCATGAACGAGGTGGCGATCGATGTAGATCAGGCACGTCCCATCGTCGCGACGTTCGACGACATGGGCGGCCCAGACCTTTTCATACAGGGTAAGCGGACGACTGGCCATAACGAGGCGCGCCTTAGACGAAGTTGCGCAACAAATGGAAGAGTAGAAGCTGTTCGCCGGCACAAAGATTGCGTGGGGTGTCCGTGGTTTGGGTGCTTGGGTGAAGCAAGGGGCAGGGGCGCGCTGCGATCGTCCGGCCGGGCTTGTGCCGGCATCCGGCTGACCCGCGGGTCTCACGTTGGTCGGAGTGTGCGGCGGTCTGGATGCCGGCACGGGGCCGGCATGACGGGGCGGAGAGGTTGGTGTGTCCCTCGGGTGTCAGCGTTCGCGGGACGTTGGACCCGGCGCGGGGCCGGGGTGACGGGGTGGTGGTGTATCGGGCTGGGCATTGCTCGTCATGACGGGCTTGTGCCGGCGGTCAGCTGGCCGCGCTTCTCACGTTGGTTGGCGTGTGGAGGTCTGGATGCCGGCACGGGGTCGGCATGACGGGGCGGGGAGGTTGGTGTGCTCCTCGGGTGGCAGCGCTCGCGGGACCTTGGACCCCGGCGC
>NZ_LSKH01000162.1:0-1217 GCF_001557395.1 Sphingomonas sp. CCH5-D11
GGGCAGGATCTTGAGGACATGGCATCCGCCGACAGCCAAATGGCGGCGGCGCTGTCCGGCGGCGCGCGCGGGATCGAGCGCATTGCGGGTCACACCACGCGGCTGCGCCAGCTGCGTTTCGCGAAGGTGCTGGCGGAGACGTGCAACGTGTCGCTGGCGGCAGCGGCGGCGGGGCGAACCATGGCGACCGTGTATCGCTGGCGCAGCGTGGATGCCGCCTTCGCCGCGGCCTGGGACGAGGCGCTGAACATCGGTTACGACCGGCTCGAGAATGCACTGCTGGTCTATGCGCTGACCAAGATCGACGGCATCGCGGGCGCGGACGGCGCGGCGAGCCTGAGCAACGGCGACCTGCAACTGGCGGTCGGCATGTTGCAGCGGCATCGTGCGTCCGGTGGCGGGCGCCGGACAGAGGTTCTGCCGATCAAGATGCCGACCGAGGCGGAAACCGACGCCGCGCTGAAGCGCGCGCTGGACGGGCTGGCCCGGCGGGGGAGGTCGTCATGAAGCGCGATCTCCTGCTGGAACTGGCGCTGCTGCCGCCGGAAAAGCGCGACCGGGTGATCGCGAAAATGTCGGTGCCGATGAAGGTCGAGATGGCCGGGCGCTGGCACACGTTTGCGCACGGGGGGCAATATCGGCCGGACAAGGACTGGCGGGTGTGGCTGATCCGGGCGGGGCGTGGCTTCGGCAAGACGCGTGCGGGAGCCGAGTGGGTCAACGAGATCGCGCGCGAGGTTCCCGGCGCGCGGATCGCGCTGGTCGGCGCCACGGCGGAAGAGGCGCGGCGCGTGATGGTGGAGGGGCCGAGCGGCGTGATCGCGACGGCGCGGCTGGACGTGCGGCCGGTCTGGACGGCGAGCAAGGGAGAGGTACGCTGGCCGGGCGGCGCGGTGGCGACGGTCTATTCGGCGGATGCGCCCGAGGGGCTGCGCGGACCAGAGCATCACGCCGCCTGGTGTGACGAGCTGGCCAAGTGGCGGCGCGGCGAGGCAGCGTGGGACAATCTGATGATGACCATGCGGCTGGGCAGTCAGCCGCGCGTGATGGTGACGACCACGCCGCGATCGACCACGCTGATGCGGCGGGTGATGACGCTGCCGGGGCTGCACCAGACGACCGGGCGAACGGGGGACAATATCCACCTGCCGGCGGCGTTCGTCGACACGATGAACGAGACCTATGGCGGGACGGCGCTCGGCCGGCAGGAGCTGGAC
>NZ_LSKH01000163.1:0-50592 GCF_001557395.1 Sphingomonas sp. CCH5-D11
GTCGCGCCCGCCGGCGACGATCACGCTGGCTGACATCATCGAGGCGGTGGAGGGGCCGATCGCGCTCACCACCTGTGTCGATACGGCGCAGCATGATTGCGCGCTGGACGGCAGTTGCCGCGTTAAGCCGCATTGGGCGGTGGTGAACAATGCGGTGCGCGGCGCGCTCGCCGGCATTACGCTGACCCAGCTCACCGCCACGACGCCGATCGTTCCTCCGACCGAGGCACGAACCATGACCGACATGAAAGTGGACGCCTGACATGGCCACCAAGAACGCCGAGGCGCTCGCCGCGGTATCCAAGAAGTACGAATGGGGCTTCGCCACTGAGGTGGAGCAGGACTTCGCGCCCAAGGGGCTGAACGAGGACACCGTTCGCTACATCTCCGCCAAGAAGGGCGAGCCCGAGTGGATGCTCGACTGGCGGCTGAAGGCGTTTCGCAAGTGGCTGACGATGGAATCGCCGGACTGGGCGAAGCTCGACATTCCGCCGATCGACTATCAGGACGCTTATTATTACGCGGAGCCCAAGCAGAAGAAGACGATCGCGTCGCTTGACGAGCTCGATCCGGAAATCCGCCGGACTTATGAGAAGCTGGGCATCCCGATCGCCGAGCAGGAAGTGCTCGCCGGCGTCGAGGGCGCGCGCAAGGTCGCGGTCGACGCGGTATTCGACAGCGTCTCCGTGGCGACCACGTTTCGTGAGGAGCTGAAGGCCGCGGGTGTCATCTTCCTGTCGATCTCGGAAGCGATCCGCGAATATCCGGAGCTGGTGAAGAAGTGGCTCGGCAAGGTCGTGCCGCAGCATGACAATTATTTCGCCACGCTCAACAGCGCGGTCTTCTCCGATGGCACGTTCGTGTACATTCCGGAGGGCGTGCGCTGCCCGATGGAGCTGTCGACGTATTTCCGCATCAATGCCGAGAATACCGGCCAGTTCGAGCGCACGCTGATCGTCGCCGACAAGGGCGCGTACGTCTCGTACCTTGAGGGCTGCACCGCGCCGATGCGCGACGAGAACCAGCTCCATGCGGCGGTGGTCGAACTGGTTGCGCTCGACGATGCCGAGATCAAATATTCGACCGTGCAGAATTGGTATCCCGGCGACGAGAACGGCCTGGGCGGGATCTACAATTTTGTCACCAAGCGCGCGCTCTGCCAAGGCAAGAACAGCAAGGTCAGCTGGACTCAGGTCGAGACTGGTTCTGCGGTGACGTGGAAGTATCCGAGCTGCGTCCTTGCGGGCGATGGCAGCGTCGGTGAGTTCTATTCGGTCGCGGTGACCAACAATCGCCAGCAGGCGGATACCGGCACCAAGATGATCCACCTGGGCAAGAACACCCGTTCGACCATCGTGTCGAAGGGGATCAGCGCCGGCCGTTCGGACAATACCTATCGCGGGCTGGTGCGGGTCGCGCCGACCGCAGAGGGCGTGCGCAACTTCACGCAGTGCGACAGCCTGCTGCTGGGCGACCAGTGTGGCGCGCATACGGTGCCCTATATCGAGGTGCGCAACCCCTCGGCGCAGATCGAGCATGAGGCGACGACGTCCAAGATCAGCGAGGACCAGCTGTTCTATGCGATGAGCCGCGGGCTGGATCAGGAAGCCGCCGTGGCGCTGATCGTCAACGGCTTCGCGCGCGAGGTGCTGCAGCAGCTCCCGATGGAATTTGCGGTGGAAGCGCAGAAGCTGCTGGGGATCAGCCTTGAGGGTTCGGTGGGATGACCGCCCTTTGCTCATTCTTCATCTCCGTGCAGGCGGGGATCCATCGTGCCGCAAGCGCAGGTGGACAGATGGATTCCCGCCTGCGCGGGAATGACGAAAATCTTGGGTCGGCCGCTCCGACCGCCTTCATTTCGGAATGACCATGCTGAAAATCGAAAACCTCCACGCCGAGATCGACGGCAAGCCGATCCTCAAGGGCCTCAGCCTAACCGTGAATGCGGGTGAGGTGCATGCGATCATGGGGCCGAACGGCGCCGGCAAATCGACGCTTGGCTACGTGCTGGGCGGGCGTCCCGGTTATGAAGTGACCGAGGCCAGCGTCACCTTTGACGGGGTCGACCTGCTTGAACTTGAGCCGCATGAGCGCGCCGCTGCTGGCCTGTTCCTCGGGTTCCAGTATCCGGTCGAGATCCCCGGTGTCTCCAACGTCCAGTTTCTGCGCGAAAGCCTCAATGCGCAGCGCGGCAGCCGGAGCGAGAAACCGCTGTCGGGCGGCGAGTTCCTGAAGCTCGCGCGTGGCCAGGCCGATGCGCTTGGGCTTGATCACGAGATGCTGAAGCGGCCGGTCAACGTCGGCTTTTCCGGCGGCGAGAAGAAGCGCAACGAGATGGTGCAGATGGGGATCATCGATCCCAAGTTCGCAATCCTCGACGAGACCGACAGCGGGCTCGACATCGACGCGCTGCGCATCGTTGGCGACGGGATCAATCGCATCATGCGCAAGCCCGAAAAGGCTGTGCTGCTCATCACCCATTATCAGCGCCTGCTCGATTATGTGAAGCCGGACTTCGTCCACGTGCTCGCCGATGGCCGCATCACCCGCTCGGGCGGCGCGGAACTCGCGCATCAGCTCGAGCGAGAGGGCTATGCGGAGGTCGCGGCGTGAGCGACGCCGTGCTCGATCTGCCCTCCAGCCGCGAGGAGGCGTGGCGCTGGGCTGACCTCGGTGGGTTGGCCGCCGCGGCGGCGCTTGCGCCGATCGCGGCGCCAGAGGCCGATTTCCTCGACCTGCCGGGTGCGAAGCTGCTGTTTATCGACGGGGTGCTGGACGAGGCGCGCAGCGATCTTCACCGCGTGACGATTGGCGCGCTCGCAGCGGACGATCACCCGCTGGGGCGCCGCGCCGGCGGCACCGGCTGGACGCTCCGTCTTGATGCGCAGGCGGTGACTCACCCGGTGCAGATCGTTCATGTCGCCACCGGGCGGCAGAACCATGTGCCGGCAGAGATCGTGCTTGCGGACGATGCCGCGGCCGAGGTGGTGGAAACGTTCGTCGGCGCCGGCTGGCAGAACCGCTTCACTCGCACGCGGCTGGGCAAGGGCGCGCGGCTGATGCGCTCGGTGCGGCTGCTGCAGCCGGCTGGCTTCGTGTCGCTGCGCGAGGCGGCGGAGATCGGCGAAGCGGCGAGCCTCGTTACCGTGTTCCTCGGCGCTGGCGGGCAGGGGAGCCGGATCGACGCACAGCTGACGATGGCGGGCGACGGAGCCTTTGCCGAATATGGCGGCGCGCTGCTCACCTCCGCCGATCAGAAGCAGGAATGCGCGGTTCGCGTGAATCATGCGCATCCCAACGGCTCCTCGCGCCAGGTGTGGCGCGCGGTAGCGGCGGATCGCTCGCAGGTCAGCCTTGCCGCGGCGGTCGAGGTGGCGCGCCATGCGCAGAAGACCGATGGCGAGCAGAGCCTGCGCGGGCTGCTGCTCGATCGCACCGCGACGGTGAATTTGAAGCCCGAGCTGGAGATCTTCGCCGACGACGTGAAGTGCGCGCATGGCGCGACGGTCGGTGAGCTTGATTCCCGGGCGCTGTTCTACATGCAGAGCCGCGGCATCCCGCGCGCCCGCGCCGAGGCGATCCTGACCCGCGCGTTCGTTGCCGACGCGCTGGAGCGGATCGGTGACGAGACCGTGCGCGACGCATTCGAGGCGGATGCAGACGCTTGGCTCGAGGCGGCGCTGGATTGATGAACCGGTCGCCCACCCCGTTCGCCCCGAGCGCAGTCGAAGGACTGGCCGCAGGCGCATCGCTTGTCACGCGTTCCTGGACAATGCTCGGAGCGCACGGACCAGCCTGCTCTGCGCGACGGTGGAGCCTCATCCTCAACAGATGCGAGGTCGCATGACCGTTCTCGCCGCTGCCCGCCCGCTTGATGTGGTTGCCGATTTCCCGGCGATCCCGGCCGGTTGGGCGTATCTCGATACGGCCGCCACGGCGCAGAAGCCGCGGCCGGTGATCGATGCGATCACGCGCGGCTATGATACCACCTACGCCACCGTTCACCGCGGCGTTTACCAGCGATCGGCGGACATGACGCTCGCCTATGAGGCCGCGCGTCGCCGCGTCGCGGGCTTCATCGGCGGCGCGGAGGACGAGGTGGTGTTCGTTCGTGGCGCAACGGAGGGGATCAACCTCGTCGCGCAAAGCTGGGCCGGGACGCAGTTGAAGGCGGGCGACCGCATCCTGCTGTCTGCGCTGGAGCATCATTCGAACATCGTGCCGTGGCAGATGGTTGCCGAGCGGGTCGGCGCCGCGATCGATGTCGTGCCGCTGACCGAGGATCACCGCATCGATCTGGTCGCGATGGCCGCGATGCTGACCCCGGCGCACAAGCTGGTGGCGCTTGCCCATGTGTCGAACGTGCTGGGATCGGTGCTGGACGCCAAGCGCGCAGCGGAGCTGGCGCATGGAGTCGGCGCGAAGATCCTGATCGACGGATGCCAGGCGGTTCCACGCCTGCCGGTCAATGTCGCTGATCTGGATTGCGACTTTTACGTCTTTTCCGCGCACAAGCTGTACGGACCGACCGGGCTTGGCGTGTTGTGGGGCAGGGCGGACCTGCTCGATGCCATGCCGCCCTATCAGGGCGGCGGCTCGATGATCGACCGTGTCAGCTTCGCCAGGACGACCTATGCCCCCGCGCCGACGCGGTTCGAGGCGGGGACGCCGCATATTGTTGGGGTGCTCGGCCTCCACGCCGCGATCGATTATGTCGAGGGTATCGGTCTCGATCGCATCCATGCGCATGAAACCGCCCTGGTGAGCCAGGCGCGCGAGGCGCTGTCCTCAATCAACTCGGTGCGACTGTTCGGCCCCGATGACAGCGCCGGTATCGTCTCCTTCTCGATCGAGGGGGTGCATCCGCACGACATCGGCACCATCTTGGACGAGGCGAAGGTTGCGATCCGCGCCGGCCACCATTGTGCGCAGCCGCTGATGGAGATGCTTGGCGTCGAGGCGACCGCACGGGCGAGCTTTGGCGTTTACAACGGCCCGGCCGATGTCGAGGCACTGGCCAAGGGCATAGAAAGAGTAACGAGGATTTTCGGATGAGCGAGCCGATCCGGATCGAGGAAGTGGAAGCGGAGACCAAGCCGCCGCGCGCGCGCGTCGAGGATGCGGTGGAGACTTCGGGTCGCCAGCGGGACTATCTGGATGGTTTCCTGAAGCAACAGCCGCAGGGCGATGCAGCGCATGAGCCTGGTGGCGCGCTGTACGAGGCGGTGATCGATGCGCTGAAGGAGATCTACGATCCCGAAATCCCGGTGAACATCTATGAGCTGGGGCTGATCTATAACGTCGAGGTGACGGAGGGGGGGCACGCCGTAGTCACCATGACGCTGACGACGCCGCATTGCCCGGTTGCCGAGTCCATGCCGGCGGAGGTGGAACTGCGCGTCGGCTCGGTGCCCGGGATCGCTATCGTCGACGTGAACCTCGTGTGGGATCCGCCGTGGGATCCGGCGAAAATGTCGGACGAGGCACGGCTCGAACTGGGGATGTTGTGATGGCAACGAGCGTTCGTGAGCGCCCTGCGGCGCTGATCCTCACCGACACAGCCAAAGCGCGCATCGCCGCGCTGATGGCCAGCGCGCCTGAGGGCGCGATCGGCGTGAAGCTCTCGACACCGCGACGCGGCTGTTCGGGGCTCGCCTATTCGGTCGACTATGTCACCGAAGCCCAGCCATTTGACGAGCGGATCGTGACCGAGGGCGGCACGCTGTTCGTCGATGGCGGATCGATCCTGTATCTGATCGGGTCGACCATGGACTGGGTCGAGGACGATTTCACCGCCGGCTTCGTTTTCAACAATCCGAACGCCAAGGGTGCCTGTGGTTGTGGAGAGAGCTTCACGGTTTGATCCGGGACAAGCTGCGCTGCAGCATCCCACGTGACTCCTGCGCGGCGGGCGCTAAGCTCGAAGGGTGATGACTTCGCCCGAAACCGCGCCCGTCGATGCCCGCTCGCCGCTCGCTGCCCGCATCGTCGACACCCTCATTCACCGCATCGGCAAGGACGAACGCGCGGCGCGCAAGCATGACTGGCTTGCCGCGACGATCCTGACGCTGCGGGACGAGATCATCGACAAATGGATGGCATCGACCCGGCAAGCCCATGCCGCAGGTGCGAAGCGCGTCTATTATCTGAGCCTTGAATTCCTGATCGGGCGCCTGTTGCGCGATGCGCTGTTCAACCTGGGGCGTAACGCGGAGGTGGCGGAGGCGCTGGCGTCGCTGGGCGTGGACCTCGCCGAGATCGAGGAGATCGAGCCTGACGCGGCACTGGGCAACGGCGGGCTCGGGCGTCTTGCTGCCTGCTTCATGGAGAGCATGGCGACGCTTGAACTGCCCGCCTACGGCTATGGCATCCGTTATGTGAACGGTATGTTCCGGCAGCGGATCGACGACGGCTGGCAGGTCGAGCTTCCGGAAACCTGGCTGGCGCATGGCAACCCTTGGGAGTTCGAACGGCGGGAAAGCGCCTATTTCGTCGGCTTTGGTGGCGAGGTCACCGGGAATGAGGTGGGCCATGTTCACTGGAAGCCGGCCGAGGCGGTCGAGGCTGTGGCCTATGACACGCCGGTGGTGGGATGGCGTGGCAAGCGGGTGAACACCCTTCGCCTGTGGAGCGCCCGCGCGTTTGATCCCATCCGTCTCGATGCGTTCAATGCCGGTGATCACATCGGCGCGTTGGCCGGCCAGGCGCGGGCGGAAAGCCTGGTGCGTGTGCTTTACCCCTCCGATTCCAGCGCTGCGGGCCAGGAACTGCGGCTGCGGCAGGAGTATTTCTTCTCCTCGGCGTCGATCCAGGACATTGTCCGTCGCCATGTTCAGTATTTCGGCGATGTGCGGACCTTGCCCGACAAGGCGGCGATCCAGCTGAACGACACGCATCCGGCCGTTTCGGTGGCCGAGTTGATGCGGCTACTGATCGATCATCATGACCTGCCGTTCGAAGAAGCGTGGGAGGTCACGCGCAAGACGTTCGGCTACACCAACCACACGCTGTTGCCGGAAGCGCTGGAAAGCTGGCCGCTGCCGCTTTTCGAGCGGCTGCTGCCGCGGCACATGCAACTCGTCTATGCGATCAACGGGCGGGTGCTTCGGGAAGCGCGGAAGGCGGAGGGCACGACCGATCATTCGGTGGCAGCGATCAGCCTGATCGACGAGAATGGCGAACGTCGGGTGCGCATGGCCAATCTGGCGTTCGCCGGCAGCCACAGCGTCAACGGCGTTGCGGCGTTGCACACCGATCTGATGAAGCAGACGGTGTTCGCGGATCTCCATCGCCTTTACCCCGACCGCATCAACAACAAGACCAATGGCATAACGCCGCGCCGCTGGCTGATGGATTGCAACCAGGGGCTGACGGCCCTGATCCGCGACGCGATCGGGCCCGACTTCTGCGATGACGCGGCCAAGCTCAACGGGCTGGATTCTTTTGCAGACGATGCTTCGTTCCGGGAGCGTTTTGCCGCGGTGAAGCGTTCAAACAAGGTGGCGCTGTCGAACTTCATCAAGGAAAACACCGGTTTGCGCGTCGATCCGGCGGCATTGTTCGACGTGCAGATCAAGCGCATCCACGAATATAAGCGCCAATTGCTCAACATCATCGAGACGGTGGCGCTTTACGATCAAATCCGCAGCCACCCGGAAAAGGACTGGATCCCGCGGGTGAAGCTGTTCGCCGGCAAGGCGGCGTCCAGTTACCACAATGCCAAACTGATCATCAAACTGGCCAATGACGTTGCGAAACGCATCAACAGCGATCCGTCGGTGGGCGGGCTGCTGAAGGTGGCGTTCATTCCCAATTACAACGTCAGCCTGGCGGAACGCATCATTCCCGCCGCGGACCTTTCGGAGCAGATTTCCACCGCCGGGATGGAGGCCTCCGGTACCGGCAACATGAAGTTCGCGCTGAACGGTGCGCTCACCATCGGGACGCTCGACGGCGCCAATATCGAGATCAAGGACCATGTCGGCAACGACAACATCGTGATCTTCGGGCTCACGGCGGATGAGGTGGCGGCGAAGCGCGCAGGAGAGTACCGGCCGCGCGAGGTGATCGAGGGCAGCCGCGAATTGTCCCAGGCAGTGAATGCCATTGCGTCCGGTGTCTTCTCTCCGGACGATCCCGACCGTTATCGGGATCTGATGAACGGCCTCTACGACCATGACTGGTTCATGGTTGCGGCTGATTTTGACAGCTATGCGGCCGCGCAGCGAACGGTTGACGCCCGATGGGCGGATCAGGCCAGCTGGCAGGCGTCTGCGATCAGGAATGTCGCCCGGGTGGGCTGGTTCTCCTCCGACCGGACGATCAGCGAATATGCACGTGAGATCTGGGGCGTGATGTGAAGCCACCGGCCGGCGCCATCGAGGCATTGCTCAGGGGTCGTCACGATGATCCCTTTGCCCTGCTGGGCAGTCATGCCGGCCCTGCGGGCACTTTCGCGAGAGCGCTGGTGCCCGGTGCGGAAACACTGGAGGCGTTCAGCCTTTCCGGCGAGCGGCTCGGCACGCTCGAGCAAGTCGATCCGCGCGGTCTGTTCGAGGGGAATGTTGGCGGCGAGCCGCAACCGCTCCGATATCGCGCCACGGCTTCCGGATCGGAATGGTTTGTGACCGATCCTTACACGTTCGGTCCCGTCCTTGGCCCGGTTGACGATCTGCTGATGGCGGAAGGCACGCACTTTCGGCTGCACGACAAGCTTGGCGCGCACCTCATCGAGCATGAAGGGGCGAGCGGCGTTCACTTCGCCGTCTGGGCGCCCAATGCTCAGCGCGTGTCAGTGGTGGGTGACTTCAACGATTGGGATGGCAGGCGCCACCCGATGCGCCGGCGCACCGACGTCGGCGTCTGGGAGATCTTCATCCCCGATCTCGGCGACCGTCGGCATTACAAATATGAGATCGTTGGCCCTGACGGCCAGCTGCAGCCGCTGAAGGCTGACCCTTATGCCTTTGCGTCAGAGCTGAGGCCGGCGACCGCATCCATAACCGCCACGCCCCTCGCGCATGAATGGGGCGACGATGATCACCGCGCGCATTGGGCCAGTGTCGATCCCCGTCGCGTGCCGATCAGTATCTACGAAGTGCATGCGGGCTCGTGGGATCGCGACGAGACCGGTTGGTTTCTTAGCTGGGACGATTTGGCCGATCGGCTGATCCCCTATGTCGTTGACATGGGGTTCACGCATATCGAGTTCCTCCCCATCTCCGAACATCCCTATGATCCTTCCTGGGGGTATCAGACGACCGGGCTTTACGCGCCATCGGCGCGGTTCGGCGATATCGAAGGATTCGCCCGCTTCGTGGATGGTGCGCACCGCGCGGGCATCGGCGTCCTGCTGGATTGGGTGCCGGCCCACTTCCCGACCGATGCGCATGGGCTTGCCCGGTTTGATGGCACGGCGCTGTACGAACATGAGGATCCAAGGCTGGGCTATCACCCGGACTGGAACACGGCGATCTACAATTTCGGGCGGCGCGAAGTGTCTGCCTTTCTGGTGAACAACGCGCTTTTCTGGGCCGAACGGTACCACGTCGACGGCTTGCGGGTCGATGCGGTGGCGTCAATGCTGTACCGCGATTACAGCCGCAAGGCGGGCGAATGGATCCCCAATACCGAAGGCGGCCGGGAAAACTGGGAAGCGGCGTCTTTCCTGCAGTCCATGAACCGCGCGGTTTATGGCGCGCATCCCGGCTTCTTCACGGTTGCCGAAGAGTCCACGGCGTGGCCGGGCGTCACGCATCCGGC
This sequence comes from Sphingomonas sp. CCH5-D11, assembly GCF_001557395.1. Classification (NCBI taxonomy): domain Bacteria; kingdom Pseudomonadati; phylum Pseudomonadota; class Alphaproteobacteria; order Sphingomonadales; family Sphingomonadaceae; genus Sphingomonas; species Sphingomonas sp. CCH5-D11. The sequence goes on from NZ_LSKH01000163.1 coordinate 9,763, forward strand.
GCATAGCGGCGGGCTGGGCTTCGGGTTCAAGTGGAACATGGGCTTCATGCACGATACGCTGAAGTACATGGCGCGCGAGCCGGTGCATCGCAGGCATCATCACCACGACATCACCTTTGGCCTGGTGTACGCGTTCAGCGAAAATTACGTTCTGCCACTCAGCCATGACGAAGTGGTGCACGGGAAAGGATCGCTGCTCACCAAGATGAGCGGCGACGATTGGCAGCAATTCGCCAATCTACGTGCTTTCTACGCGATGATGTGGGGCTATCCGGGCAAGAAGCTGCTGTTCATGGGGCAGGAATTTGCCCAGCGGCGCGAATGGAGCGAGGATCGCGCGCTCGACTGGGATCTGTGCCAATCGACCGCGCATGAAGGCGTTCGCAATCTCGTTCGCGATCTGAACCTTCTGTATCGTGAGAAACCGGCGCTTCATGCGCTCGATTGCGAACCCGATGGGTTCGAATGGCTGGTGGCTGACGATGCTCAGAATTCCGTGTTCGTCTGGCTGCGCAAGGCGTCGGGCGCGCCGCCCATAGCGGTGGTGTGCAACATGACGCCCGTGGCGCGGGCGCCATATCGCCTGCCGCTGCCCAAAGCGGGAAAGTGGCGTGAAATCCTCAATTCGGATGCGCACGACTATTGGGGATCCGGCCTTGGCAATCTTGGTGGAGTGGAGGCCAAGGATGGGTTCGCCATGGTGACACTGCCGCCGCTTGCCACGATCATGTTCGAGTTTGCGGAGTGAGCGGCAGACGCTTGATGTAGATGATTGTTGGTGGAGGGGCTGTCCTCCAGAGATGCCATGCCGGAGGGACTACCTCCACGAACCCTCTCGAAATGAGGGGAGAAAGAAGACGAGGATGGAACACCGGAAGGGACAGCCGCTCGCGCGTGACGCCATGGCTTATGTGCTTGCGGGCGGACGGGGCAGCCGTCTGGCGGAGCTGACCGATACGCGCGCAAAGCCGGCGGTATATTTCGGTGGCAAGAGCCGGATCATCGACTTCGCGCTGTCGAACGCCATCAACTCCGGCATTCGACGGATTGGTGTCGCCACGCAATACAAGGCGCACTCGCTAATCCGGCATCTTCAGCGCGGGTGGAACTTTCTCCGCCCCGAGCGAAACGAAAGCTTCGATATCCTGCCCGCGTCGCAGCGCGTGAGTGAGTTTCAATGGTATGAGGGCACGGCCGATGCCGTGTTTCAGAACATCGACATCATCGAGAGCTACGATCCCGAATATATGGTGATCCTGGCTGGTGATCACATCTACAAGATGGATTACGAGCTGATGCTGCAGCAGCATTGCGAGCAGGAAGCCGATGTGACGGTCGCGTGCATGGAAGTGCCGCGGATGGAAGCGGTCGCCTTTGGCGTCATGCACATAGACGAGACCGGCCGGATCATCGACTTTGTCGAGAAGCCCACCGATCCCCCCGCCATGCCGGGCAAGCCGGACGTGGCGCTCGCATCCATGGGGATCTATGTTTTCAAGACGTCGCTGTTGATCGATCAGTTGCGACGGGATGCGGAAACGCCGGGATCGAACCGGGATTTCGGCCGCGATATCGTGCCGTGGTTGGTGAAGAACGGCAAAGCCGTGGCCCATCAGTTCAGCACGTCGTGCGTTCGCTCCTCCAACGAAGCGTCCGCCTATTGGCGCGATGTCGGGACGGTGGATGCCTATTGGAAGGCCAACATCGATCTTACCGACGTGGTGCCGGCGCTGGATCTGTATGATCGGTCATGGCCGATCTCCACCTATTCGGAGCTTACGCCTCCAGCAAAGTTCGTCCATGATATTGACGGGCGGCGTGGATCGGCGGTCGCAAGCCTGGTTTCGGGTGATTGTATCGTCTCGGGTTCCTCCATCTATCGGTCGCTGCTGTTCACCGGCGTCCGCACGCACAGTTTCGCCATGCTCGATGAAGCGGTGGTCCTGCCCTATGTGAAGGTCGGGCGCGGCGCTCGGCTTCGCAAGGTGGTGATCGATCGAGGGGTTCAGATCCCCGACGGGCTGGTCGTGGGGGACGATCCGCAACTTGATGCTCGGCGCTTCCGGCGCACGGATGAAGGGATCTGTCTCATCACAAAGCCGATGATCGATCGGCTCGTATGAGGGTGATGGCGGTACGATTGATCAGCGGGCAGCGGCCGCGCGATGCGGCTAACGATCACATGGTCGCTTTGCGTTCCGCCGAGGAGAGGGGATGAAAGTCCTCGCGGTCGCTTCTGAGGCCTTCCCGCTGGTCAAAACGGGTGGCCTTGCAGACGTGGTAGGCGCGTTGCCGCAGGCGCTTGCCGCTCATGGGATCACAACGACGACGATGCTGCCCGGCTATCCGGCGGTCATGGAGGCTGCAGCCGGGCGCGTGGTTCACACCTGGCGTGACCTGCTCGGCGGGGGCACCGCGCGGCTGTTGCGGGGTGAGATCGCGGGCCAGCCGCTGATCATTCTAGATGCGCCTGCGTTCTTCATGCGTGAGGGCGGATTGTATGGCGACGCCACGGGTGCAGACTGGCCGGACAACTGGCGCCGGTTCGCCGCCTTCGCGCGGGCGGCTGCGGAGATCGGGCGGGGCGGGGTGAAGGGCCTGTCCTTCGACCTGCTCCATGCCCATGACTGGCAAGCGGGGCTTGCCCCTGCCTATCTGCGCTACGCAGGTTCGCCGATCAAATCCGTCATGACCATCCACAACATCGCCTTTCAGGGACGCTTCGGCGCCGACATCTTCGGCGAACTTGGCCTGCCGGAGGATGCATGGGCGATCGACGGCGTCGAATATTATGGCGGTGTCGGCTTCCTGAAGGCTGGGCTCGAAGCGGCAGACGCGGTGACGACGGTCAGCCCGACCTACGCGCGCGAAATCCTTCGCCCGGACTTCGGCATGGGGCTTGAGGGCCTGGTTGCCGAGCGCGCGGCGCGGGTGTCGGGCATCGTGAACGGTATCGACAAGGCGATATGGAATCCCGAGCATGATGCCGCGTTGCCAGCCCGTTACTCGGCCAAGACGCTGGCGCGGCGATCGGCGAACAAGCGGGCGGTAGAGCGCGAGTTCGGCCTAGCGCCGGGCGACGGGCCGATCTTCACGGTGGTCAGCCGCCTGACGTGGCAGAAGGGCATGGACGTTCTCGCCAGCTGCCTTGACGAACTCGTTGAAATGGGCGCGCGGCTTGCCATGCTTGGCTCGGGTGATCCCGGACTGGAGAATGATTTTCTCGCCGCCGCGGCGCGCCATTCCGGACGCGTGGGCGTGCGCATCGGCTATGATGAGCCACTGTCGCATCTTCTGCAGGGTGGTGCCGATGCGATCCTGATCCCGTCCCGCTTCGAGCCCTGCGGGCTGACGCAGCTATACGGTCTTGCTTACGGGTGCGTTCCGATCGTCGCGAGAACAGGCGGCCTCGCGGATACGATCATCGACGCGAATATTGCCGCAATGGATGCACAGGTCGCGACCGGGATCCAGTTCGACGGTGTCACGCGGGACAGCCTGTTGCATGCGATGCGGCGCGCATGTCAGCTGTTCGCGGATCGGCGTTGCTGGCAGGGCATTCAGCGCTGCGGCATGAAGGCCGATTTTTCGTGGGGGAAGAGCGGGGCTGCCTATGCCGCGCTGTATCGGGGATTGATCGACGCATGATCGAGACGGTGGCCACTGCGCCCTTTCAGGACCAGAAGCCCGGCACGTCCGGCCTTCGCAAAAAAGTGAAGGTCTTCCAGCAGCCGAACTACGCCGAGAATTTCATTCAGTCGGTTTTCGACGTGGTGGAGGATCGACCGGGTGCGACCCTGGTCATCGGGGGTGACGGCCGGTATCTGAACCGAGAGGTCATCGACAAGGCGATCCGCATGGCGGCGGCCAATGGCTTCGCCCGCGTGCTGGTCGGAAAAGGCGGCATCCTGTCCACCCCCGCCGCCTCCCACCTGATCCGCAGTTCGGGCGCGATCGGCGGGCTCGTCCTGTCGGCGAGCCATAATCCCGGCGGCCCCGACGAGGACTTCGGCATCAAGTACAATGCCGAAAACGGAGGGCCGGCACCCGAGAGGGTCACCGATGCGATCTATGCGCGAACGCGAGCGATCGAGAAGTACCGCATCGTAAGGGATGGTGCGATCGATCTTGATCGGGCTGATCCGCAGGAACTGGGCGGGATGAAGATCGAGATCGTTGATCCGGTCTCGCTCTACGCGGATTTGATGGAGACCTTGTTCGACTTCACCGCCATTCGCGGGGCAGGGCTGACCATGGCCTTTGATGCGATGCATGCCGTGACGGGGCCCTATGCGAAGGAGATCCTGGAGCGGCGCCTCAGCTTTGCGCAGGGCACGGTCCGCAATGGTACGCCGTTGGAGGATTTCGGCGGTCATCACCCCGATCCCAATCTCGTCCATGCGCGCGAGCTCCACGACCTCATGATGTCGCCTGATGCGCCTGATTTCGGTGCCGCCTCCGACGGAGATGGCGACCGGAACCTCATCATCGGGCGCGGGATCTTCATCACGCCATCTGACAGTCTCGCGATGCTGGCAGCCAATGCCCATCTGGCGCCGGCGTATGCCGGGGGCCTGAAGGGTATCGCGCGATCCATGCCGACCAGCGCGGCGGCAGACCGAGTAGCTGCAGCACTCGGCATTCCGGCCTTCGAAACGCCAACCGGCTGGAAATTTTTTGGCAACCTGCTCGACGCGGGCAAGGCAACGATCTGCGGCGAGGAGAGCGCCGGTACCGGGTCTGACCACGTCCGCGAGAAGGATGGGTTGTGGGCGGTGCTGCTATGGCTGAACATCCTGGCGGCGACTGGCAAGACCGTAAAGCAGATCGCGCAGGATCACTGGGCGGACTATGGCCGCAACTTCTATGCGCGTCATGACTATGAGGGTGTCGAGAGCGCGGCGGCAGACGCGCTGATGGCGGGATTGCGCGAAAAGCTTGCCGATCTGCCGGGGCGCGTGATCGGCGATCTTACCGTCGAGACGGCCGACAATTTCGCTTACCACGACCCGACGGATGGATCGGTGAGCGAGAACCAGGGCATCCGAATTCTATTCATGGGTGGGAGCCGGGTCGTATTTCGCCTGTCCGGCACCGGAACATCAGGTGCGACGCTGCGCGTGTATCTGGAGCGATATGAGCCGGCTGGTGGCCAGCTCGATGCAGATACGACCGAGATGCTTTCCGGTATCGCGGCGGCGGCGGATGAGGTGGCGGGCATCGTGCGGCATACCGGGCGCGCTCGCCCAGACGTCGTCACGTGATCCTGGGTGATCAAGCCGCTCGATAGCTCGTCTGTGTCACCTGCGCCGGTACTCCTGTCGACGGATCAGCCGGGGGCCGAATGGTGAACGCCAGCGTCGACGAAGGGACGACCTCACACCCAGCGATGACGCATGTTTTTCGGGTCAGGGCGCCCAAGGCGAACCAGCTGTGGCTCTGCCTCTTCGATGCCGCGGGTGAGACGCGCCTGCCGATGGTCAGAAACGGTGAGCATTGGTGCTGCGATCTGACGCTGGCGCAAGGAACGCGATACGGGCTGCGCGCAGCTGGACCGCCTCCGTTTGATTGCAGCAAGCTGCTCGTCGATCCGGGCGCCACGCACCTCGATGGCCCGTTCACCTTCCATCCCGAACTGTGCGAGCCGGGCGTGGATACGGCCGCGCTGGTGCCAAAGGCGGTCGTGACCAGGCCGTTGCCGCCGCTTCTGTGGCGAGCGCCGGTCTTCAAGGCCGGCGGGCTTATCTATGAAGTGAATGTTCGTGGGTTCACCATGCTGCACCCGGACTTGCCGGAGGAGCTGCGTGGTACCGTGGCTGCACTCGCCCACCCAGCAGTGGTCGCACATCTCAGGCGCTTGGGAGTGGATGCCGTCGAGCTGATGCCGATCGTCGCCTGGATCGACGAGCGGCACCTTCCGCCACTCGGCTTGCGCAATGCCTGGGGATATAACCCGGTGGTGCCGATGGCACTCGACCCCAGGCTCTGCCCAGGCGGCATGGCGGAGCTGCGCGCGACGGTGGAAGCGCTGCGGCAGGAGGGGATCGGCACCATCCTGGATCTCGTGTTCAACCATAGCGGCGAAAGCGACCTGCATGGGCCCACGCTATCGTTCAGGGGGCTGGACGATCAGGTCTATGCGCGCGCACCGGACGGTGCCCTCATCAACGATGCGGGCACGGGTAATATCCTGGACTTCGGGCAACCACATGTTCGGGAAATGACGCTTGCGACTTTGCGGCACTTCGTCAGTCAGGCAGGTGTCGACGGCTTCCGCTTCGATCTCGCACCCGTGCTTGCGCGTTCACCCGGTTTCGATCCGAATGCCGCGATCTTTGCGGAGATCGCTGCGGACCCGCTTCTTGCCGACCGGATCATGATCGCCGAGCCTTGGGATGTCGGGCCGGGAGGATATCAGCTTGGCGCCTTTCCCCCGACCTGGCTTGAGTGGAATGACCGCTTCAGAGACGATGTCCGCCGTTTCTGGCGTGGTGACGGAAGTGCGGGGGCGCTGGCGACGCGCCTGGCTGGATCTACGGACATCTTCGGGACTGAACGGACGCGCAGCGTGAATTTCGTTGCTGCCCATGATGGATTCACCCTTGCCGACACCGTGGCCTATGCCGCGCGGCACAATCACGCGAATGGCGAACAGAACCGCGATGGTCACGCCGACGAGGTGAGTTGGAACGCAGGCTCGGAAGGGGAGGGCAGGGGTGAGGACGTGCGCGCGCTGCTCGCCAGCCTTTTCGCGGCGCGGGGCACGATCATGCTGACCGCCGGGGACGAATTCGGACGCACCCAGGGCGGCAACAACAATGCTTATGCCCAGGATAATGCCACGTCCTGGCTAAACTGGAGCGCCCGCGATCGCGACCTGGAGCGCTATGTGGCAGGTCTCGCCGCCTGGCGGCGTGCGAACGCCGGCATCGGCGCGCCAGAGAGCCGGCACGATCTTACATGGTCGACGATTAGGGGCGACGCGATGAACGCCGGCGACTGGGAGGCTTCGGATGGATTCGTGATGAAACTACCCGAGGGTGCCGGCATAAGAATCGATCGGGCCAGCCGGATCGTGGATCTGCTGCCTCCACCCCGGGCATAAGCCCAGGGCGGAGTCCGGGATCAGGCCTGCGGCAGTACGAGATACTTCTCGCCGGTGGCACGCTTACCATAAGCGGCGATCACAGCCGGATCGAGCATCTCGGCTAGCGTGATGCGTTTGGTATAGTTGCTGGCGAAAGTCGTCTTCAGTTCCTTGGCAACGCGGTCACGCAGGTTCTTCGCACTGTCCGGGCCGATATCTTCAAGGAAATAGGTCAGCAGCCACCCGCCCATGCGCCAGCGCATCCCGAAGCCGCGGTTGAACTCGGTGGGAGCGGGCGAGAGACCACCATAAACATAGACCTGCTTCATCTGCCGCGACCCGTACGGCCCGTCCACGCGCTGCGTGCGGAGCGCCGCCTGCTCCATCGCAGTCAGGATTTGCCCGGCGAGCTTCCCGCCACCAACGGCATCAAAGGCGAGAAAAGCGCTGGTGGCTGCGATCGCGTCAATCAGGCTGGGCAGGAAGTCGTCTGCCGTCATGTTCACGACATGCTCGGCACCGAGGCTCCGCAACAGTTGCGCCTGCGCGTCGCTGCGCACGATGTTCACGAGCGGAATGCCATCGGCAGCGCACAACTTCACCAGCATCTGGCCGAGGTTGGAGGCCGCGGCGGTATGCACGAGGCCCTGATATCCCTCGCGCTTCAACGTGCCGACCATGCCCAGCGCGGTGAGCGGATTGACATAGGAGGAGGCAGCCTCTTCGGCGCTGGTGCCCTCCGGCACGATCATGCAATCGGCGGCGCGAACCTTGCGGTACTGGGCGTAGAAGCCGCCCCCCGCGAGCGCCACCGTCTTGCCCAGCAGCGCTTGTGCCGCCGCCGACGCGCCAGCCGCGACGACCTTGCCAGCGCCTTCGTTGCCGACCGGAAGGTCGACTCCGGCGCGCGCGGAGAGCGCACGCTGCACCGCCGGGTTGAGCGGCGCGACCGATGCGTCGCCTTCGCGCTTGAACTCGGTTCCGTCGGTGAGCGCAAGCAGGACCGCCAGATCAGACGGGTTGATCGGGGTTGCCTCGACGCGAACGAGAACGTCGTCATCGTTCAATGACGGAATGGGGGCGTCCTGCAGGCTGAGCTTCACCTGACCCTCGGGGGTCACCGTCGACACGAGACGACGAAAGCTATCGGGCAGATCTGTCATGGCGGCTCCTGAATGAGACGATTGTCACGCCTGCCGTCCATCTCGCCCGCAGGGCGCGATGTCGAGACAATTAGCGCAGGGCTAGTTCATCTCGACATGGGCCGTGCGGGAGAGAAGGTCAGCCACCTTGAACCGGCGCGTGGTCAGGCCAGCTCAAGACCCTTCATGGTGCCTTCTTCACGCCAGTCCTTGATGATGGCGAAGAACGCATTGGGGCCCTTGCCATAACTGGAGAAGCTGGCGGCCTTGGGGCTAAGCTGACCCTCGCCATTGTAATAACCTGGCGTACATTCCTCCAGGAACTTGCGGCGGTCGAGCACCGCAGAGAGAACCTGCTCGGTCCAGGCATTCTCCGCTTCTTCGGTCGGCTCCACGCGCGATTTCTGCGATCGCATGGCTTCACCGATGATGTGCGCTGCATGGCCGGCCTGTTCGAGCAGGGCGTGTGGATAATTGGCGGTGAAGCCCGACTGGATGACCGAGAAGATGAACATGTTGGGAAAACCGTTGACCGTCATCCCGTGCAGGGTGCGGCCACCATCAGCCCACTTTTCCTCAAGGGTGCGCCCGCCGACCCCCCGGACATCATAGCCAGCCCGCCGGGCATAGCTGGTCCCGACTTCGAACCCAGTGCCAAAGATCAGGCAATCCAGCTTGTATTCTTTGCCCGCTACTACGACCCCGTCACGCGTGATCCGCTCGACGCCCTGACCCTGCGTGTCGACGAGCCGCACGTTGGGCCTGTTGAACGTCGCCAGATAATCGTCGTGGAAGCAGGGCCTTTTGCAGAACTGGTTGTACCACGGCTTGAGCGCGTCAGCGGTTCCCTTGTCCTCGACCACCTGATCCACGCGGGACCGGATCGATTCCATCTTCTGAAAATCGGCGAGCTGCACCAGTTCGTCGGGGTTTTCAGCGCCTTCCTTGACGGCCTTCATCCGCGCGATGACGCCCAGGTTGCGGATGATGTCCGTCCACCCGTCATTCACCAGATCCTCGTCGGCCCAGCCGCCCGAGACGAGCGTGTTGAAGTTTTCCATCCGGTGCCGGTGCCACCCGGGGGTGAGCGACTGCGCCCAGCTCTGGTCCGTCGGGCGATCGCCGCGCACGTCGATCGAGGATGGGGTGCGCTGGAAGACGAACAGTTCCTTCGCCGCGGCGCCTAGGTGAGGCACGCACTGCACCGCCGTGGCGCCGGTGCCGATGATGCCGACGACCTTGTCGCCCAGCTTGTCGAGACCGCCGTTCTGGTCGCCACCGGTATAGGCATAGTCCCACCGGCTGGTGTGGAACGTATGCCCCTGGAAATCCTCAATGCCCGGGATGCCGGGAAGCTTGGGTCGGTGCAGCGGTCCATTCGCCATGACGACGAAGCGCGCGCGGATCGCATCACCCCGGTTGGTGAACACCGTCCAGCGACGTTGCTCCTCATCCCATTGCATGTCCGTGACTTCGGTCTGGAACAGGACGTCGCGGTACAGATCATATTGTTCGGCGATGCGGCGCGAATAGGCGCGGATCTCCGGCCCCTGGCTGTACTTGCGCTCCGGCATGAACCCCGTCTCCTCGAGAAGGGGAAGATAGACGTAGCTTTCGATGTCGCAGGCCGCGCCAGGGTACCGGTTCCAGTACCAGGTTCCGCCGAATTCGCCGCCCTTTTCAATCAGCCGGATATCATCAACGCCAGCCTCGCGAAGCTTCGCCCCTGCGAGCAGCCCGCCGAACCCGCCCCCGATGACGACCACGTCCTTCTCGTCAGAGAGCGCGGGGCGCTCAATCGGCTGTTCGATGTACGGATCTTCGAGATAGTGCGCGAACTTGCCGGTCATCTCGACATATTGTTCGTTGGCATCGGCGCGCAGCCGTTTGTCGCGTTCCGACAGATATTTGGACTTCAGCGCCTGGGGATCGAAATTGAACTGGCTGTCAGGCGCGCTGTGCACAGCCTGCGACTCGAGTGTCATTCGCCTCTCCTCGTTCCTCTTTTCTGGAACGCATTATGACTTAGTGTCGGACGGAGAGGTAGCCCGATTATGCGCCGTTAACGCTCCAGCCGTCCGTCTCCGATTGCGGACGCCTCAAACGTGAACAGGGTGTCAGGGTCCGGCGCGTCTGCCTTGGCGCCAATTTCCGAGGGGGCCAGTTCGCGCAACAGATGCTGGATGATCGCCCGGCGTGCGCGCTTCTTGTGATCGGCGCGCACGCAGGTCCAGGGTGCGACCGGCGTGCTGGTTCGTGTCAGCATCGTATCGCGGGCGGCGGTGTAATCGTCCCACTTCGCTTGCGCGACGGCATCAAGCGCGGAGACCTTCAATGCCTTCAACGGATCGCTGCGACGTGAGTCCAGCCGGCTTGCCTGCTCTTCGCGCGAGATGTCGAGCCAGACCTTGACCAAGTTGATCCCATCGGCCGCCAGCATTGCCTCGAACGCCGGCACTTCATCAAGGAAGCGCGCCTGCTGCTCCGCCGTGGAGAAGCCGTTCACTACCTCCACACCGGCACGATTGTACCAGCTGCGATTGAAGATCACGAGTTCACCGGCGGCCGGCAGGTGGGCCACATATCGCTGAAAGAACCATTGCGATCGCTCATGCGCGGAGGGCTTGGGCAGCGCCACGACGCGCGTTTGCCGTACCGCCAAGTGACGGGTGATGGTCCTGATCGCGCCGTCCTTGCCGGCCGAATCGCGGCCTTCGAACACGACAACGGCGCGCGAGCCGGACGTTGCAGCCCAGCTCTGGTAGCGGACCAGCGCGACCTGAAGATCGTGGTCCTCCTTCTCGTGATCCGCTCCCATGGCTCAGATCAACTCCACCGCGATCGCCGTCGCCTCGCCCCCGCCGATGCACAGGCTGGCGACCCCGCGGGTCTTGCCGCGATGCTTCAGAGCCGCGATGAGCGTCGTGATGATCCGCGCGCCGGACGCCCCGATGGGATGGCCAAGCGCGGTTGCGCCGCCGTTCACGTTGATCTTCTCGTGCGGGATGCCGAGATCGCGCATCGCAAACATTGCGACACAGGCAAAAGCCTCGTTGATTTCAAACAGATCGACGTCGTCGATCGACCAGCCGGCCTTCTTCAGCAACTTCTCGATTGCGCCGACCGGAGCGGTGGTGAAGGCGGCGGGTTCCTGCGCGTGAGCCGAATGAGCGACGATGCGCGCAACCGGCTTCTGTCCCTTCGCCTCTGCCACGCTCGCCTTGCTGAGCACCAGCGCGGCCGCGCCGTCAGAGATGGACGAGCTGGTCGCGGCCGTAATCGTGCCATCCTTGGCGAAAGCCGGCCGCAGCGACGGGATCTTGTCCGGCATGCCGCGCCCGGGCTGCTCATCCGTGTCGACCACGATCTCGCCCTTTCGGGTCGCAACCGTCACAGGGACGATTTCTTCCGCGAATGCACCGGACTTGATCGCTTCCTGGGCGCGACGGAGCGACTCAATCGAATAATCGTCCTGCGCCTGCCGGGTCAGCTGATATTCGTTGGCGGTATCCTGCGCGAAGGTGCCCATCGCCCGACCCTGTTCATAGGCATCTTCAAGCCCGTCGAGGAACATGTGGTCATAAGCCGTGTCGTGGCCGATCCGCGCGCCCGAGCGGTGCTTCTTCAGAATGTACGGCGCATTGGTCATGCTCTCCATGCCACCCGCCACGATCAGATCGGCGGAGCCGGCAGAAATTGCCTCCGCGCCCATGATCACCGTTTGCATGCCGGAGCCGCAAACCTTGTTAACCGTCGTCGCCTCGACCGACTTGGGTAGACCAGCCTTGATCGCCGCCTGCCGTGCGGGCGCCTGACCAAGGCCAGCGGGGAGGACGCAGCCCATATAGATCCGCTCAACATCGGCACCGTCGATCCCGGCGCGCTCAACGGCGGCCTTCACCGCCGTGGCGCCAAGATCGGTCGCGGACACATCGGCAAGCGCGCCTTGCATGCCCCCCATCGGGGTGCGGGCATAGGAAAGGATGACGACGGGGTCGGTTGCCATGGGAATGTTGCTCCGCGGGAATTTTTGTTTGTCCCGATCTAGTCACGAACAATCTCGAATACAAAGGCCACAGATTGGCGTTTGGGGGCGATGGACACGCTTACCGACATATTGAAATGGTCCGCCTCGATCAGCGGGATGATCGCCGCCTTCATGGTATCGCTCGACCTCGGGCGCCGAGTGACAGGATGGGGCTTCGTGCTGTTCGTCGGCTCATCGATCTGCTGGATCAGCGGCTCGGCGCTGACCGGAGACTGGGCGCTGGGCACGCAGAATGCCGTGCTGTTCGGGATCAACCTGTTCGGTGTCTATCGATATCTGATACGCAAGAAGGGTGTGTGACTTCTTCTGGCCGCTCGAGCTTTCTATTCTCGGCGCGATCCTCGGCAGCTTCCTTGCGACGGTAGCGATCCGCTGGCCGGCAGGGCGCTCTGCGCTGTCCGGCCGCTCGTTGTGCGACGGGTGCGGCAGACCTGTCGCCGCGCGCGATCTCGTCCCGATCCTTAGCGCGCTCCTCCTACGGGGACGGGCGCGTTGCTGCGGCGCGCGGATAAGCAGGCTGCATTCGGCCGTCGAGATCGCCTGCGCCATATGTGGCCTGACGGCCGGACTGGTGGCGAGTGACGTGACAAGCCTGGTGATTGCGGCCTTTGGCTGGCTGCTCGTGCTCGTCGCGGCGCTGGACGCAACGGAATTGTGGATACCGGATCCGCTCATCGCGATCGTCGCGGTGACAGGGCTGGCGACCGCTGTTCTACTGCCGCCGCCGGTTTCCGATCGGCTGATCGGCGGTGCCGCCGGCTTCGGCTCGCTCTGGCTGATCGGTTTTGCCTATCTGCGCCTGCGAGGGCAGGAGGGACTGGGCGGCGCTGATCCCAAGCTGTTCGGTGCGATCGGATTGTGGCTGGGATGGCGGCTGCTTCCGGCCGTCCTGCTGTTCGCAGCGATGATCGGGCTCGGCATGGTGGCGCTGCGCCTTGCGGCGGGCCGCGCGGTTGCGCGCGACGAGGCCGTTCCCTTCGGCGCCTATCTGGCCGCGGCGGCTTACCCGGCGTTGCTGCTCATGGTACATCTCGAGACATGATGGCGTTGCTCCTTGCCCTTGCGGCTGCCGACCCGCCCAAGACGCCGACCTCGATCGACGGTCTGCCGCTCGGAGGCTTGCCGCCGCAATCCCTCCCTGCGCGCGGTTGCGCGGCTTATCTGTTCAGCACGGGGAAGACCCGCGCGCTGGTGGCGGTCGCGGGTGCTGAGCCGGGTTCTCTTCGGCTGTCCATGGGCGGCAGGACGATCGATCTTGCGCGCAGCAATCAGGCGGGAAGCGCCGGCTACGGCTTCGCACTGACGACCGACTATGCCGCGGAGCAGATGTCGGCCCGGCTTGACCTCGAGATCCAGACGCGGCGGGACTTGACGCAGGGCGCGATCGTCGATCGTGGTACTTTGCGCGTGGATCGGCCCGGGGAAGACAGTATCATTCTGCCGCTTGCAGGCCTGATCGGATGCGCAACCCAGACATCCTAAAAGGAGGGGAGAGGATAAATGAAGGGGATATTGGCCGCTCAGCGTGAAAGCTTCATGGCGGCATTGCCGGAACCATTCTCCATTCGAAAAGATCGGCTGAAGCGCGCGTCGGCGATGATCCGCGATCATGCGGATCGATTCTGCGACGCGCTCAGCGAGGATTTTGGCCATCGCAGCCGCGAGCAGTCGATGATCACGGACATCGGCGGATCGATCTCCCCCATCAACCACGCGCTGAAGAACCTGGAGAAGTGGGCAAAGCCTGAGAAGCGTGGCGTGCAGTTCCCGCTTGGTCTGCTGGGCGCGAAGGCCTGGGTCGAATATCAGCCGAAAGGGGTGATCGGCATCATCGCGCCCTGGAACTTCCCGGTGAACCTCGTGATGTCGCCTCTGGCAGGTGTGTTCGCCGCCGGGAACCGGGCGATGGTGAAGACGAGCGAATATACCCCGGCGACGGCCGCCCTGTTCGAGGAACTTGCCGGCCGCTATTTCGACCCGACCGAGCTTGCCTTTGTTTCCGGCGGGCCGGAGATTGGCAAGGAATTCGCCGAACTGCCGTTCGACCATCTGTTGTTCACTGGGGCGACCGGTATCGGCCGTCACATCCTCCATGCTGCCGCCGACAATCTCACACCGGTGACGCTGGAGCTTGGCGGCAAATCCCCGGTGATCGTGGGGACGGATGCGGACACCGCTCAGGTCGCCGAACGAGTCGTGGTGGGCAAGATGTTGAACGCCGGCCAGATCTGTCTCGCGCCCGACTATGTGCTGGTGCCTTCCAGTCAGGAAAGCGCCGTTGTGGAAGAGCTAAAGTCGGCCGCCACCGCCATGTACCCGACCCTGCTGTCCAATCCCGATTACACCAGCGTGGTGAACGACCGGCATTATCAACGGCTCAACGACTGGATCGCGGATGCCCAGGCCAAGGGCGCGAAGGTCGAGGTGGTCAATCCGGCGAACGAGGATTTCGGGAGCACCAACAGCCGCAAGATGCCGCTCCACATCGTTCGTGATGTTACCGACGACATGACGCTGATGCAGGAAGAGATCTTCGGGCCCGTTCTGCCGGTACGCCGCTACGATATGATCGACGGCGCGATCGCCGAAGTGAACCGGCGTGATCGCCCGTTAGGCCTGTACTATTTCGGTAAGAACGAAGCGGAGCGGCGCCGCGTGCTGGATCGAACGATCTCCGGCGGCGTGACGCTGGATGATGTGATCTTTCACGTTTCGATGGAGGACTTGCCGTTTGGCGGGGTGGGCCCGTCGGGCATGGGCTCGTACCATGGGCTTGATGGCTTCCGCACGTTCAGCCACGCCAAGGCGGTGTTCCAGCAGTCGAAGTTCGACGTAGCGAAGATTGCCGGTCTGAAGCCGCCCTATGGCCCGGCTACCCGGAAGGCTGTCGCGCGCCAGATCGGCGGCTGAGGCGAGAGGTTCAAGGGAGCTCGGCGCGGGATGACCGCGCCGAACCCGGCATATCGTCAGTGAGCTGAAATCTCTTCCTTGAGGCGCAATTTCTGCTTCTTGAGGTCCGCAATCAACATGGTATCGGGCATCGGCCGATGCCGTTCGTCGTCGATGCGCTGATCGAGCACGGCATGCTTGGCCTCCAAAGCCGAACGATGCGCAGTCTGCATATCAGGAACCTCCTTGCTTGCTTGACGGGACTCAGGAGTAAATCACCAACGGCGCCAAAAGTCCCGGACGAAAAGGGTTAATGCGCGACCGATCGACCATGTTGCAGGACGTCTCGCGGGTGTAACGACAATCTGCGACGGGAAGCGGAGTCTCTGCTAGGACGCCGAACGAGGGAGCCAGGTGGTGGACGATAATCAGTTGATCGCTAGGCTTGGTGTGCTTCGGGTCGAACACCGCGATCTCGACGCCGCGATCGCGGCGCTTTCCAGCGACGGGCCTTCCGACCAGTTGCAGATCGCGCGGCTGAAGAAGCGCAAGCTGCTGCTTCGCGATGAAATCGCGATGATCGAGGATCAGCTGATTCCGGACATTATCGCGTAAGTATCGCTTTGGGACGGCTCGACCGGGCTGGCGGTGAGCAGGCGGCTGTCCTCATCCCTGCCCAGGGGTAACAGAGGCTCATGTATGCGGGCACGAAGGATTCGTCGGTGCAGCGACGGTTGATCGACTCTTTGTATGTCGAGGCGATGGTGCTCGCCGACGACGCGCGAAGCTATTTCGACGATGGGAATCGGGACGAGCGCGATTCCCTTTCGACCATGGCGCGCGTGACGTTCAGCTGCGAGTCGCTGAAGGTGACAACTCGGCTGATGCACGTGATCGCCTGGCTGCTGACGCAGCGGGCGGTATTCGCAGGAGAGCTGCGCGCGGCCGATGCGCTCGACCATTCGCGTCGGCTGGGAGAAGCGCCGGTGACCAACGAGGAGGTCGCCCTCGAGCTGCCGGAGCGTGCCCGCCGGCTCGTGCATGCGAGCGCGGACCTTCACCGCCGCGTCGCAAGGCTCGATGAAGCTCAGAAGGCCGTCGTTAGCGACGAGAGCCCGGCGCGGCAGATGTTCCAGCGACTCGCGCTGTCGTTCTGAGCGATCACACCAGGCCACGACCTGCGCGGAAAACATACGACTGTTCCGGTGATGGCCTGCGATGATGCGGCCGTCACCGGAGGTGCAATCAGGCCGCCTCCAGTGCCTCGGTCGCCTCGAGCCAGCGCGCCTCAGCGGCCTCGATCTGCTCGATGAGCGTAGCGCGCCGCTTCATCAGTTCCGTCATGGTCAATCCGGCGAGCGACTTTTCGGCGCTGGAAGGGTCGAACATGGCCCGGTCCACCGCTGATCGCTCCACGCCCAGCTTCGCGATTTCGGCCTCGGCGTCCTTTGCCGCCTTGCGCCAGAGCTTGTCGCTCTCCCGCTTTTCGGCCGCAGCCTTGCGATCTTCCTTGCGGACCTTGCCTTCGGACTTCGGCTCCTTCGCCAGAACAAGCGAGACGTAATCGTCCAGGCTTCCGTCGAACTCGCGCGCGGTACCCGCATCGACCAGGACCAGCCGGTCTGCGGTCAGCTCCACCATGTGACGATCGTGGCTGACGATGAGCACCGCGCCCTTATAGTCGTTCAGCGCGTGAACCAGCGCCTCGCGGGCATCCACATCGAGGTGGTTGGTCGGCTCGTCGAGGATCAGCAGGTGCGGCGCCTCTCGTGTGATCAGCGCAAGTGCAAGGCGGGCGCGTTCGCCACCCGACATCTTGCCGACCTTTGACGTAGCGCGATCGCCCGAGAAGCCGAACCGGCCGAGCTGGGCGCGCACCGCGGCGGGTGTGGCGCCAGGCATCACGCGGGTCATATGGGCAAGCGGCGTATCGTCCGAGTCCAGTTCCTCCACCTGATATTGCGTGAAGTAACCGACCCGCATGCGATTACTGGCCGCCATGGAGCCGTCCATCGGCGCCAGTTGCGCCGCGACGAGGCGGGCGAGCGTGGTCTTGCCGTTGCCGTTGCGCCCGAGCAGCGCGATCCGGTCATCCGGATCCATGCGCAGGTTTAGCCGCCTTAAGATCGGCGTCTCGCCGTAGCCGACGCTCGCATGATCCAGGGTGACCAAAGGCGGACGCAGCGGCTCGGGATCGGGGAAGGCGAAGGAAAGCGAGGGATCGTTCGCAAGTTCGGCGATCGGCTGCATTCTGGACAGCATCTTGGCCCGGCTCTGCGCCTGCTTGGCCGTCGACGCACGCGCGGAATTGCGGGCGATATAGTCCTGGAGCTTGGCCCGCTGCGCCTCCTGATTGGCCTTGGCGGCAGCGATCTGCGCCATGCGCTCCGCCCGTTGCCGCTCGAACGCGTCATAGCCGCCAACATACAGGGTGGTCTTCCCGCCCTGCAGATGGAGGATGTGATCCACCACGTTGTTCAGGAAATCGCGCTCGTGGCTGACGACGACGATCGTGGCACGATAGGAGCGAAGAAAATCTTCCAGCCACATGACCGCTTCAAGGTCGAGGTGGTTTGACGGCTCGTCGAGCAGCAGCAGGTCCGGTTGCGAGAACAGGAGGGCTGCCAGCGCGACGCGCATCTTCCATCCGCCGGAAAAACTGTCGAGCGGCTTGTTCTGGGCCTCCTCGTCAAAGCCGAGGCCCAGCAGGATCTGTGACGCGCGGGCCGGCGCCGTATAGGCGTCGATGGCGATCAGGCGCTCATAGATGTCGCCGAGTTTCTCCGGATCGGCTTCCGTCTCGCTCTGCTCCATGAGGCGCGCGCGCTCGGTATCGGCAGCCAGCACCGTTTCGAACGGCGTGGCGTCCCCGGCCGGAGCCTCTTGCGCGATATAGCCGATGCGGGCGCCGCGGGGCATGTCGATCGAGCCACCGTCCGGCTCGATCTGCCCGGCGATGACCTTGACCATCGTCGACTTGCCCGCGCCATTGCGCCCGATCAGCCCGACGCGGCTGCCGGGGGGCAGGGATGCCGAAGCGCTGTCGAGGATCGCGCGCCCGCCCAGGCGCACGGTGATGCCGTTGATCGTAAGCATGGCGGGCCCCCTAGCAGGTCCGGCGCGCGGGGGTAACTTTTCTGCGTGGATGCAAACAAACGGGTTCGTCATTAACCGGACGCAATTGGTTCGTAGCGGCGTGAGTGGGGCCGACCCTCAGACTCCCGTGCGGACGAAGACGTGGCCGGACTTGTCTGTACAAAGGGGAAAATTCGTGTCCTTCCGTGCCGCACGCTGCGCGCTGTTCCTTACTGCCGCTGCCACAATCGCCCTTCCCGGAACGTCGATCGCGCAAACATCTGCCGCAGCAGATGCGCCCCAGGCCGAAGGTGGCCTTGAAGAGATCGTCGTCACGGCCGAGCGCCGCGAGGAAAACCTCCAGCGCGTGCCGGTGTCGCTTACGGCAGTTCAGGGCGACGCGCTTCGCCAGTTCCAGTCGGGCGGCGAGGACATCGTTGCGCTCGCGGGCCGGGTGCCGGGCTTGTACGCGGAGACGACCACCGGCCGTATCTTCCCCCGATTCTACATCCGGGGCCTGGGCAATATCGACTTCTACCTCGGCGCCTCGCAGCCAGTCTCCATCATTCAGGACGACATCGTTCTGGAACATGTGGTGCTGAAGTCGAACCCGGTGTTCGACGTCGCGCAGGTGGAGGTCCTGCGCGGACCGCAGGGATCGCTCTTCGGGCGCAACACGACCGCGGGCATCATCAAGTTCGATACGATCCGTCCGTCGATGGACTTCGAGGCGCGCGGCAATTTCTCCTACGGCAGCTACAACACCGTCACGGCTGACGTTGGTGTCGGCGGGCCGATCGTCCAGGACAAGATCGCTTTCCGCGTGTCCGGGCTCTACCAGCGCCGCGACGACTGGATCGACAATGCGTTCACGGGTGTCGGTCTCGACGGAACTCGCGGCGGCGAAGACGTGATGGGCGGCTTCGAGGATCGGAACGCCCGCCTGCAACTGCTGTTCACGCCGACCGAGACCTTGTCGATCAACCTGTCAGGGCACGTGCGCGATTATGATGGCACGTCCACGATCTTTTATCGCAACGCGCTGCCCCGCGGATCGAACAACCCGAACAAGCGCCGCGACGTCATCGTGCAGGACGAAGCGTTCGACAACCCGCAGGGCTATACCACCTACGGCGGCTCGGCGAACATCGCCTGGGACTTTGGCGGTCTCACCCTCACGTCGATCACCGGATACGAGACGACATCGGGGTACAGCCGCGGCGACACCGATGGCGGTGCCGCAGTGAACTATCCGGTCAACAACGTGCCGAACGGCTATGGCCAGAGCCAAGGCAACATTCGCGATCTGGACCAGTGGACGCAGGAACTGCGGCTGGCGAGCGACGGTCAAGGGCCGTTCAAATGGCAGGTCGGCGGATATTATTTCGACAGCCGCGACACGACGGAATTCTATCAGCGGCGCTTCTTCCTGACGGCGCCTTTCGTCGCGTCCAACGGCAACACCAACAATCCCGACAATTGGGTTCGCCTGCGCAATGTGAACACGTCATGGGCGGTGTTCGGACAGGCAAGCTATGAGTTGGGCGACCGGCTGACGTTGACGGCTGGCGCCCGCTATACCGAGGATCGCAAACGCACCACGCTGCTCAAGCCCGCGATGACGGGCGCCACGGTGAATTTCCCGGCGACCGCGCCGCGTGACGTGCGCCTGGTTGGCAAGGAACCGAGCTGGGACCTGTCGGCTCTGTATGAAGTCGCACCTGACCTGAACGTCTATGCGCGGGTGGCGCGCGGCTTCCGCGGCCCGACCATCCAGGGTCGATCGGCTGTCTTCGGTTCGGCATTCACGACCGCCGATTCCGAAACGATCATGTCCTATGAACTGGGCTTCAAGAGCGAGCCCTTCTCCAACCTGCGTTTGAATGCCTCTGCCTTCCACTGGCAGGTCGACGACATTCAGCTCAACGGCAATGACGCGGATGGCAACGGCGTGCTGTTCAACGCCGACAAGGCCGATGCCTGGGGCGTGGAGGCCGAGGTGGAATGGCGGCCGATCCGCAACATCAGCTTCTCGCTGGGCGGCAACGTCCTGAAGACCGAGGTCAAGGATGACCGCGTCTATGCGCAGGTCTGCGCGCTGAACGGGCAGGTCACCTGCACGGTGCTGGATCCGACGATCACGCGCCCCATCTTTGGCGCGCCGGCGGTGCTTGCGCAGATCGACGGCAATCCGCTGCCCAATGCCCCCAAGTGGCAGATCAACGCTGCGGTCCGCTATGACATTCCGCTGTGGAACGACGGAGCGTTGTTCGTTTCCGGCGATTTCAACGCGCAGGGCTACACCAATTTCGTGCTGTACCGGACGCGGGAGTTCTATTCCGACGGCAACTTCGAGGCCGGTCTGAAGGTGGGCTATACCGATCCTAGTGACCGTTATGAAATCGCAGCGTTCGCGCGGAACATCACGGGCGAAAAGAACCTGAAGGGCGTGATCGAGAACTACAACGCCGCGGTCTATAACGAGCCGCGCATCCTGGGCGTCTCGTTCGCGATCAAATCACGCTGAGAGAAGATGGAGCAGGGCGACGATGCCCTGCTCCAGTTCCCTTAGACGGCGTACGGCTGTCGAACGGCCGTGTCAGTGGACGAAGCGTGCCACCACGTCGCGATAGCTGCGGCTGACTTTCACCTGAGCGCCGGAGTCCAGCACCAGGAAGCATTCGCCGTTGGTGTGCGGCTTTACCTGTCGAACCTGATCAAGGTTGACGATGGTTGACCGATGGACGCGCTGAAACCGGCGCGGATCGAGCCGCTTTTCCAGATCCTTCATCGTCTCACGCAGGATCAGCGTGTTATCCGCCGTCTTGATGCACATGTAATCGCCCGCGGCCTCGACGATCTCGATCGTGTCGACATCGACGCGGAAGATCTGCCCGCGATCCTTGACGTTGATCAGCTTCTCGAAGCGGTTCGCCGTCGGGCCATCCCCGCCGTCGACGATCTCGGCCGCGGCCTCGGGTGCATGTTCGGCCAGCGCTTCCTTCAGCTTTTCCGCCTCGTTCACGCTCGACTTCTCGGCCAAGCGCTGGCGCACGCGGTCCAGCGTATCCCCCAGCCGCGCTTCTTCGACGGGCTTCATGAGATAATCCACCGCCTGTGCTTCAAAGGCGCGCAAGGCGTGATCCGAATAAGCGGTGACGAAGACGAAGAGCGGCGGCTCCACCTCCATCAATCCCTGAACCACCGAGAACCCGTCGAAACCGGGCATTTGGATGTCGAGGAAGACCAGGTCTGGCTTGTGGGTCTTGATCGCGCTGATCGCTTCGCGGCCGTTCTGGCACTTGGCGATGATCTCGACGTCGTCGTGCGCCTGCAACCGGAGCTCAAGCCCCTGGATTGCGAGCGGCTCGTCGTCGACGAGAATGGTGCGGATGGTCATGGTCTGGTCGATCTCCGATGCGAATGCCGCCGGCCCGTGCTGTTCCGGACTGACGGTCATCAAACTTCACTACCCCCGTTTGCACCCCGTTATTCTACCTGGAACGGTATCTCGAGCTCGACGCCGAACCCGCCTGTGGGCATGGCGCGCAGCTCAAACCGGTGATCCGCTCCAAAGGATTGCTGTAGTCGCTCCCTGATGTTGGCGATGCCGACGCCGGTGGAAAGGCTCGGCTTGTTCTTTGTTGGCTGCAAGCCCGGCCCGGTATCCGATACGCCGATCCGTACTCGATCGCCGTTGAGCCGCGCGGTGACGCAGATTTCCGCACCTTCCTCCTTCGGCGTGACCGCATATTTGATTGCATTCTCGACCAACGGCTGCAGCAGCAGGGAGGGGAGGCGCGCCCGTTCGGCGGCCGGATCGATCTCGAACTTGGGACGCAGTCGATCCTCGAAACGCATCTTCTCGATTTCGAGATACAGCTTCAGCGTTTCAACCTCCTGCGCCAACGTGACGTGCGCGGTGGGTTCATTGACCAGCGTATAGCGAAGGAAGCTCGACAGGCGGCTGAGCATCGCGTTCGCCCGCTCCGTTTGTTTTAGCAGCACGAGCGTCGAGATCGAATTCAGCGTGTTGAACAGAAAGTGCGGGTTCAGCTGATAGCGGAGCATCGCCAGCTGCGCGGACGAGGCCTGTGTTTCGAGGTGCTGGAGCTGATCGATCTGCTCCTCGACAATCAGATAGAAGTTGATCCCGAAATAGAGCGCCGACCAGCCGGCAAGCACGGTGAAGTTCAGGAAGAGCGCGCCGATCAGCAGCTTCACGTCAACGCCTGGCGCGGAAAGCTTGATGAAGCTGAACGAGAATGTGTCCAGCAAGGCATAGATGAACGTCGCCGCGCCGAGCGTCAGCACGGTCAGGATGATCGCGGTAATCCGTGGAAGCCCCCGGTAGAAGCCGTAGAGCACCGACAGCAGCAACGTGATGCAATAGCCGACGATTGTTTCGACGATCGTGCTGATCACGCCCTGGATGGTGAAGCCGTTCGAGATCGATGAAACGGTTCTGAGAACGAGATAGCCGGTCCAGCCGGCTGCCTGAAGAACCCAGAACGCGCGAGCCTTGTCCTCGAAAAAGGGTCTCACGGCCAAGTTGCTTGGCCGGATCGGGGTCGACGTAGAAGCGGGCGCGGGAAGGGTGGTCGCCATCCCGGCTCCTGTACACGGCTGTTCACCGCCGCGCAAAAAGGAAGGGCCGCC
The DNA here is from genome assembly GCF_001557395.1 of Sphingomonas sp. CCH5-D11. Classification (NCBI taxonomy): domain Bacteria; kingdom Pseudomonadati; phylum Pseudomonadota; class Alphaproteobacteria; order Sphingomonadales; family Sphingomonadaceae; genus Sphingomonas; species Sphingomonas sp. CCH5-D11. Next base: position 32,663 of record NZ_LSKH01000163.1, read on the forward strand.
GCTCCCTGAAAGGAAGCGGCGGCCCCGAAACGTAGGTGACTAGGCGCGGATCAGAACTTGAAGCGCGCACCCAGGCGGATGAAATACAGCGACGGACGAATTTCCGCGACGCTGTCGTTGGCAGGGCGTGCCTGCGTGTAGAGGTACTGCGCGCACGGGTTGGTTGCCGACGGCACGCAAGAGACGCGAACCACGTCCTCCAGGTACGGGAAGACCGCCTGGCGGAAACCGCCCCAGTTCTTGTTGAGCAGGTTCGGCACGTTCTGGATGTCGGCGAACACCGACAGCTTCGAATTTCCGAGGAAGGTCGGAACCTCCTGCTCCAGGTGGAGATCGATGCGGGTGTAGGCGCGCGAGCGAGCCACGTTGCGCGGTGCGATCTTGCCGCGGTAGTTCTTTAGCACCGACCCTTCGATGATCTGCTCGACCTGCGCCTGCGTCTCGGGGGTGTCGTAGGTCACGAGCGCATCGCTGCCCGACGTCGGCACGTAGAACAGGAAGCGGTCGTCACGACCGGTCAGGCCGAAGACCGAGCTGCGCGTCGTGCTGCCGGCGTCTTCCATCGTGTAGCTGTACGGACGGCCGGCCTGGGTTTCGCCGAACAGCTGAACAATGGTGCGGGCGTCGCCGAAGAGGGCGCGATCGAAACCGACGCCATACTTGAACGACCAGGCCACCTGATCATTCGACGTGCCATAGGCTGCGCGATCGCCAAGGAACGCGCCGTTCGCGTAGTTCGAGCCCGCGGTCGACGACGTCGCCGGGGTCTCGTCCTTCACGTCCTGCAGCGAGTAGGCGAAGTTCAGCATCAGGCCGAAGTCGAACGTCTTGTCGACGCGGACCACACCGACGTGGCTGCGGCCACGATCACCGTTACGCAGGACGATATCGGTGTTGGTGTTCGTGCCGACCAGCGGGCCGAAGCGCGGACGACCATCCGGCAGAACGCCGATCTGGACCGAGCGATAATCGACGAACTGGAGCGAGTCCTTGGTGCGGCTGAAGTAATAGTCCGCACCGAAACGCCAGCCACCGCCCAGGAAGTCGCGCGGAGTCCAGTCGGCCGACAGGGTCGCCTTGTACACCGACGGAATGTTGAAGTCGCGATCCAGCGCGTTGATGTTCGCCGTCGGGTTGGCGCCCGTATTCGGGATCTGCGCCTGAAGCTCGGCCGGGATGCTGCTGCCCGACACATTGTTGAGGATCGCGGCACCAGTCGCCGCGTCGAGGACGGCGCCGTTCACGGTGAACCCGGTCGGGTTCGCCGCCGTTACCGGCACGCGCTGGATGTTGACCGAGTTGATGCCAACCCCGCCGCGACCCGCACCGGCATTCGAGTAGCTGTTGGACAGGTACACGTCCGGCGTACCGCCGCCGAAGATGCCGAAGCCACCGCGCAGCTTCACGTCGTCGATCGGTTCCCAGTTCACGCCGATGCGCGGCTGGAACAGGCCAAGGCCCTTAAAGTTCTTGGTGTTCGGGAAGCCGTAGCGGTCCTGGAAGCCCTGGTTGAACGGAATGTCGTTCGCACTGTCGAACAGGTCGTAGCGCATGCCGAGCGAAACGTTCAGGCGATCGGTGATCTGCCAGTCGTCCTGGATACCAAAGGCATACTGACGATATTTGAAGTCAGCAGCCGCATCGTTGACGTTGCCCGAAGCCGGACGCTGGAACGTCACCGAATTCGCACGGCGGGCCTGGAAGTCGGCCAGCGAGTCGAAGTAATAGTTGCCGGTGGTGTTCTGCAGGAACAGGTTGAAGACGCGGATTTCGTCATACTGACCGAAAACCTTCAAGTCATGCCCGTTCATGTTCAGGCGCGCGAGAACCGAGCCCGAATAGGTGTCGGTGTAGAACTCGTTCGACTGACGCGAGCTGTCCGGACCGAAGAACAGGGTCGGCTGGGTAGCGCCGCCGCCTGACGGTGCCGTGCACTGGTTCAGCGTGCCGCGCGACGTAGCGTCGGTGCAGACGCCGAACTGAGCGAACTGGTTGCCGTTGAGCGAAAGCGCGCCGCGCTCGTAGCTCTTGTAGAGGAAGCGAGCTTCGGTCGAGAAGACTTCGGTCCACTGCGAGTTCAGCTGCGCGATGCCCGCACGCAGCAGCTCGGTCGCCTTGTAGGCGTTCGACGACAGGCCATACTGCGGATTCGACGAGCTGGTGCCGCTGTTCTGCAGGAAGTTCGCTTCGTCGTAGGCGTTGATGTAGCTCAGCGACAGGCGATGATCGTCATTGATGTTCCAGGTGATCTTGCCGACGATCTTCTCGTCCTTCTCGGTCGAGGTCAGCAGCGTGCCACCGGCGTCGAAGCCGTAGACCGAATCGGCGGTGCCGACGACGGTATCGATGAGGCCCTGGGTCAGGCCGGGAACCTGGCTCGGGGTCGGCGAGAGCGGGTTGCCCTCGGTGTTCTTCTCGGCCGAGACCATGAAGAACAGCTTGTCCTTGATGATCGGGCCCGACAGCGTCGCACCATAGGTCTCGCTCTTGAAATCGAGGTTGGTGTCGATGTTGCGGCCGATCCGCTCGCCGGTCAGACCATCGGTGTTCTGGCTGTAGAAGGCGTTGCCGTGGAACTCGTTCGTGCCGGTCGTCAGGATCGCGTCGATCGCGCCGCCGAGGAAGTTGCCCTGGCGCACGTCATAAGGCGCGACCGAGGTGCTGAACTGGCCGACCGAGTCGAGCGGCACCGGGCCACGGCGGGTGGGGTTCGCGTCCGGGTTCAGGCCGAAGTTGTCGGATACGACCACGCCGTCGATCGAGAAGCGATTGTAGCGCGGGTTGATGCCGGCGAACGAGATCGAGCGGCCGCCGCTGGCGGTTTCCTCGAAGCGGGCGAACGGATCGCGGCGCGCGAGGTCGCGAATGTCGCGGTTGATCGAGGCGACACGACCGATCTCGCGCTGGGTCAGAACCGTCTGAGGACCGTCCGAAGTGACGCCGGCACGCGACAGAGCCGATGCGGTGACGACGATATCGCCGCCCTCCTGGCCCTCGGCCGCGGCGAGTTCGACGGTCACGTCATAGGGCTGGCCAACAACGGTGTAGACGTCGGTGACGGTCTTGCTGCTCTCAGCGCTGGTCACTTCGACGGTGTAGGGGCCGCCGGGGCGAAGGTTGGCGACGTTGAACGCGCCGTTGGCGTTCGTCGTGGCGGTGGAACGGCTGTTCGTGCCGGTATCGATCACGGCGATCGAGGCACCGGCAACCGGCGCACCATTATTCGTCACCGCACCACGAATGGAGGAGGTGGTTTCCTGTGCCATCGCGCCAGCCGGCGCGATGAGCGCGACCGCAGCCACGCCCAAAAACAGGTTATGTCGCATCTACTTTCCCCTTGAGCGAACGCCGCTGTGTTACGTCCGGTCCTGAACCGTTCGGCGAACCTTCTGGCGCGCCGTTGCGCCCCTAATATTTCTCTTCGGTTACATGCGAAGTGGGATTCGGCACGGAACCGGATTCGATCATGCTGCGTTGCAAAAAGGCGACAGGTGCGTTTTCTCAGCTGGCCGCCGCGACAATGGCTTGCCAGCCTGCTTCATCGATCACCTTTACCCCAAGATCCGCGGCCTTCTTCGCCTTCGATCCAGCACCGGGGCCTGCGACCACCAGATCGGTCTTGCCCGACACGGATCCCGAGACTTTCGCGCCGAGCGCTTCCGCCTGAGCCTTGGCCTCGTCGCGGCTCATCGTTTCCAGTGTTCCGGTGAAGACGACGGTCTTGCCCGAGACCTCGGACGCACGGGTTTCGTGCACCACGTCTGCGGGTGTCACCTCCGTCAGCAGATCGGCGATGGCAGCGTCGTTGCGCTCCTCGGCGAAGAAGTCGATCAGCGCGAGCGCGACTTCAGGCCCGACCTGCTTGGTGTCGACAACGGTAGCGAGCTCCTTGGCGGTACGGGACAGATGCTTGTCGTCGCTCTCTCCGATCGCCTGAAGCATGGCGTCACGAGCATCGATCCCCGTCTGCACCATATTGCGAAAGGCAGGCCAGCTTTGCCAACGCCGAGCGAGATCGCGCGCCGTGACTTCGCCAATGTGGCGGATGCCAAGTGCAAAGAGGAACCGGTCGAGCGGCGGCTGACGCTTGGCGTCGATCGCCGCCACCAGATTGCGGGCCGAGATCTCGGCCCAGCGTTCGCGGGTGAGGAGCTGTTCTTCCGTAATGCGAAAGATGTCGGCCGGCCGCGCGATCAGCCCATCGGCATAGAAGTTCTCGATATTCGTGATGCCCAGGCCCTCGATGTCGAGCGCGTGACGCGAGGCGAAATGCCGCAGCCGCTCGATCGCCTGAGCGGGGCAGACGAGCCCGCCCGAGCAGCGCCAGTCAACCTCGCCGGGTTCGCGCACCGCCTCTGATCCGCATTCGGGGCAATGGGTGGGAAAGTGCCATTCCGGCCGCTCCGCGTCTCTCGTCAAATTCTCAACGATCTGCGGGATCACGTCCCCCGCACGCTGCAGAACGACGCGGTCGCCTGGCCGCACGCCGAGCCGTGCGATCTCGTCCGCATTGTGGAGGGTCGCATTTCGCACCACCACACCGCCGACGGTGACTGGCTCCAGCTTCGCGACGGGAGTGAGCTTGCCCGTGCGGCCGACCTGTACGTCAATATCATTTAGGGTGGTCTGCGCCCGTTCTGCAGGAAACTTATGGGCGATGGCCCAACGCGGTGCCCGCGCGACAAAACCCAGCCGCTCCTGCAAGTCCAGCCGATCAACCTTGTACACCACACCGTCGATGTCGAACGGGAGATCCGCACGTTGCGCCTCGATCTGGCGATATTGCGAGAGTGCCTCCAAGGCGCTGGAAACGCGGACGAAGTCGTCCGCCACCGGAAAACCCCACTGCCGCAAAGCGGTGACGACCTCATACTGCGTTTCCCCGGGGAGCGAACTGACCTCGCCCCATCCGTGCGCCAGAAAGCGGAGCGGCCGGCTGGCGGTGATCGCCGCATCCTTCTGCCGCAACGAGCCAGCTGCCGCGTTGCGCGGATTGGCGAATTGCCGCGGTTCCTTGCCGGCGGCAGCGGCCTCGTCCGCCAAGCGCTGGTTGAGCCCGGCAAAATCCGCCTTGGCCATGTAAACTTCGCCGCGAACCTCGAAGATCTCCGGCACACCGTTCGGGAGATCGGCGGGGATGTCGGCGATGGTGCGTACGTTGGCGGTCACGTCTTCGCCGGTCGTGCCGTCCCCGCGGGTCAGCGCCTGAACGAGGCGGCGGTTCTCGTAGCGGAGCGAGCAGGACAGGCCATCGATCTTCGGCTCGGCGGTGAGCGCAACGTCAGCGGCGTCTGAAAGGCGGAGGAAGCGACGAACACGGGCGACGAACTCCTCGACGTCTTCGTCCGAGAAGGCATTGTCGAGGCTTGTCATCGGGCGCGCGTGCGCAACCTTGGCGAGATGCCCGGCCGGCGCCGCGCCAACCTGTTGCGATGGCGAATCCTTGCGGACCAAGTTCGGGTAGGCCGCCTCGATCGCATTGTTGCGCCGTACCAGCGCGTCATAGTCGGCATCCGAGATCTCGGGCGCATCATCGCCATGGTACAGCCGATTGTGACGTCCGATCTCGGCAGCCAGATGTTCCAGCTCGGCGGCAGCGGCTTCTTCGGTGTTCGGGATCGCGGTCATGGTCGTTGGTTAGGCGAGGGGAGGCGCGCCGCCAAGCCGGCGCACCCGTCGCCGAGCCAACGCAAAAGGCCGGAGCGATGCCCCGGCCCTCGTTTGTTGCGCCAACCCTTGAAGGTCAGTGTGTACCGGGCACCGACGGGTCGATGGTGTGAACCGACTCGCCCTCGTGCACCTCGACCAGGCCCCGGCCGAGGTGCGAAGCGCGGTAGCTATAGCCATAATAGATGACGAGGCCGACAGCGCCCCAGATCGGGAGCACGAGCATCGCATCCAACGGCAGGTTGAAGAACAGGAAGACGCAGCCAACGATCGTCAGCGGGCCGACCAGCCACAGCACAGGAGTGCGGAAGCTGCGCTGGCGGTTCGCTTCGGTCCGGCGCAGGATCATCACCGCGAAAGCGACCATCATGAATGCGTACAGCGTGCCTGCGTTCGCGATGTCCGCCAGCTTGCCCACCGGCAGGAACGCGGCTGCGAATGCCACGGCTGCGCCGGTGATTGCGGTAACGATATACGGCGTCTTCCACTTCGGGTGCACCGCAGACAGCGCTTCCGGCAGAAGACCGTCACGGCTCATCACGAAGAAGATGCGGGTCTGGCCGAACATCAGGATCAGGATGACCGACGGCAACGCGAGGAACGCAGCGATCCCCAGCATGTTGCCGACGCCCGACCAGCCGATCTGTCGAAGGACATGGGCGAGGGCTTCGTTTGAACACACCAGCGGCAATTCGTTCGCGGCATAGGTCGCGCACTGCCGGGCAAGTTCCTCAGAACCGGCCGGGAACGGCACGCCGTTCGGTCCCATGATCGGCTGACCACCGACGGTGCCAATCGCACCCGCGGCGACCAGAATGTAGAATACGGTGCAGAACAGCAGCGATCCGACAAGGCCGATCGGTACGTTTCGCTGCGGGTTCTTGGTCTCCTCTGCGGCAGTGGAAACCGCGTCAAAGCCGACATAGGCGAAGAAGATCGTCGCGGCCGCGCCGACCGCGCCAACGCCGGTGCCAAAGCCACCGAACACGCCGGCGGGCAGGAAGGGATTGAACCGATCGGTGCTGAAGGCGTCAGACGGCAAGGTCAGGACGATGAACGCCGTCAGAGCGGTGACCTTGATCGCGACGAGGATCGCATTGACCCGCGCGCTTTCGGTGGTGCCCACCATCAGCAGCCACGTGATCAGCAGCGAGATGACAACGGCAGGGAGATTGATGAAGCCGCCTTCGACGCCGCCAAGTGCAAGCGGGGCGCCGGACAGCCATGGCGGCAGATATATGCCAAGGAACTCGTTGAGGATCGTTCCGGTGAAATATCCGGACCAGCCGACCGAGACTGCGCTGGCCGCCACGGCATATTCAAGGATCAACGCCCACCCGACGGTCCACCCGATCACTTCGCCCATGGTGGCGTAGCTGTAGGTATAAGCGGAGCCGGCGACCGGTATCATGGCGGCGATTTCAGCGTAGCACAGCGCGGCCACGATGCAGATCGCCCCCGCGATCGCAAAAGCCAGCATAAGGCCGGGGCCGGCCTTTTGTGCGCCCGCCGAGGTCAGCACGAAGATTCCCGTGCCGATGACGCAGCCGATGCCGAACAACGTGAGCTGGAACCAGCCCAAGGTTCGATGAAGCGATTTCTTCTCGGCAGTCGCCAAGATGGCGTCGAGCGGTTTTACTCGGCCAAAGATCATGCGGCCCTTTTCCCCCACGAGGCGCGGCCTTGCCGACCGCCCATTATTGAATCGCGTGAAAGTAGCGGGAGATCGGTCAGGCGCAATCCCTCACCGCATCGCCGCGCCAGATCGTGTCCGCGATGTCACTTTCGACTGTCGTTCTCGATCAGCATCGGCCCCAACGGGCGCCCGGCAAGGATGTGGACGTGGAGATGCGGCACTTCCTGGTGGCTGTGCGGACCGGCATTGGCGAGCAGCCGATATCCTGGTTCCACCAAGCCCATTTCCCGTGCGACATGACCGACGGCGCGGACGAACCCAGCAATCTCGGCATCGCTGGCCTTCGCTGAGAAATCATCCCAGCTGACGTAAGGGCCCTTCGGGATGACGAGGATATGCGTGGGTGACCAAGGCGCGATGTCATGAAACGCTAGGGCGAATTCATCCTCATAAACCTTCTTCGACGGGATCTCGTCGCGCAGGATCCGAGCGAAGATGTTCTGATCGTCGTAGGGCGTGGTTGCATCGACGGGCATATGCTCTGCCTTATTCCGGGCGGAAGGAAAGGGGGCGTCCGGCCTTCTCGTCATGACCCGACTGACCTTCGCGCCGCGCAAGCTCGCGCCGGACATCATCGAGGCTGAGGTTCGCGTCGGCGAGCAGGATCAGAAGGTGGAAGATCAGGTCAGCCGCCTCCGGCACGATATCCTGATCGTCGCCGGAACAGGCCGCGATCACCGTTTCAACGGCCTCTTCGCCGACCTTCTGTGCAATCTTGTGCCGTCCCTGGAAGAACAGGCTGGCGGTGTAGGAACGCACCGCCGGGCTGTCCTTGCGGGTACGGATCGTCGCTTCAAGACGCTCGAGAATGTCGTCGGCCATTCGCGCGAGGTGCCGCGCAGGCGCGCTCAGGTCAACCTTTCCGACCGCGATTGCGCAGGCTGCGCCGTGCCAGCCAAACGATGAGGGCGGCGACAAGGAACAAGGCGACGTCGGACGGCTCGGGGCCGGTGCGGGGCGTGGACACGGTGGCGACGTTCGTTGCAGCGGCCTGGTTTGTTGCCGAACTTGCGAGTGTCAGCACTGTCGATCGGCTCCCATCGCAGCCGGAGCCGACGGGGCCATGCGCCGATTAATGCGAGCGCACCGGCACGCCGGCTTGCGCCAGCGCATCGTGTGCCTCGGCGATAGTCGCTTCCCCGAAATGAAAGATCGAGGCCGCGAGAACGGCGGATGCATGACCTTCCGTTATGCCGCGAACCAGATCATTCAAGCTGCCCACGCCGCCGGAAGCAACCACCGGCACGCTCGTGCGGTCAGCCACCGCCCGGACAAGCTCGAGATCATAGCCGTCGCGTGTTCCGTCACGATCCATGGAGGTGAGAAGGATCTCTCCGGCACCGAGATCGGCCAGGCGCAAGGCATGTTCGACCGCGTCGATGCCGGTGGCGCGGCGCCCGCCGTGGGTGAACACCTCCCAGCCGCTGCCCGTCCGCCGCGCGTCGACGCTTGCCACGCAGCATTGGCTGCCGAAGCGTTCCGCGATGTCGGCAACGACCTCCGGGCGGGTCACCGCGGCGGAGTTCACCGCCACCTTATCGGCCCCCGCGAGGAGAAGGGCGCGCGCATCATCAGCGCTCCTGACCCCGCCGCCAACTGTTAGCGGCATGAAGCAAACCGCCGCCGTGCGGCGCACGACGTCCAAGATCGTATCCCGGCCCTCATGGCTGGCCGTGATGTCCAAGAAACACAGCTCATCCGCCCCGGCCGCGTCATAGGCGCGGGCTTGCTCCACCGGATCGCCGGCATCGATCAGGTCGACGAAGTTCACGCCCTTCACGACGCGACCATTCGCGACGTCCAGGCAGGGGATGACCCTGGCCCGAACCGTCATCGGTTCTGCCCGACATTGCAGTCGCAGCGCATCAGACGGGGCTTGTGTGCCGATATTGCTGCACGCCACGTTGCCTTCATGCCGCAGCCGCGAGCTGGAGGGCTGCGGAAAGATCCAGTCGGCCGTCATATAAAGCCCGGCCGGTGATCACCCCTTCGATCCCGTCCACGGCGTGACGCGCCAGAATCTCGATATCGTCGATCGCCTTTACCCCGCCGCTCGCAATCACCGGAATCGCGACGGCACGCGCGAGCTCCACCGTGGCTTCGACGTTGCACCCTTTGAGCAGGCCGTCGCGCCCTACGTCGGTGAACAGGAGCGCGGCGACGCCAGCGTCTTCGAAACGGCGAGCGAGATCGGCCGCGGTGGTGGTAGAAACCTCGGCCCAGCCCTTGGTAGCGACCATGCCGTCACGGGCGTCCACCGCAACCACGATCCCGCCTGGATGAGCGGAAGCCATGTCCCGCACAAACTGCGGGTTCTCGAGCGCGGCGGTGCCGATCACCACTCGCGATACGCCTGCATCGAACCACGCCTTGACGCTCTCAGGCGTTCGGATGCCGCCACCCAGTTGCACCCGCCCAGGAAATCGCTCGACGATCGCGCGAACCGCTTCGCCATTGCGGCTTTCCCCGGCAAAGGCACCGTCGAGATCAACGACGTGAAGGTGCCCGGCGCCAGCCTCCGCGAACAGCATCGCCTGCGCGGCAGGATCGTCGCCGTAGACGGTGGCGCGATCCATATCTCCTTCGGCGAGACGAACCACCTGGCCGCCCTTCAGGTCAATTGCGGGAAATACGATCAGGCTCATGGACGCCACTTCAGAAAACGAGCGAGAAGATCGAGGCCATAGCGCTGACTTTTCTCGGGGTGAAATTGCACGCCAACAATGTTGTCGCGGCCGATCGCCGCCGTCACTGCCCCGGCATGCGACGTATCCGCGATCACGCCCTCGCCAGCATAGGCATAGCTGTGGAGGAAGTAGGCTTCACCGGCCGGGATCAACGGATGCTCGCCACGCGGGCGAACATCGTTCCAGCCCATGTGAGGCACCTTCGCGTCGGTGCCCGCTGGATCAAGCCGGCTGACGCTGCCGGCAAACCATCCGAGGCCACGGTGATGACCCAGTTCCTCGCCATGTTCGGCCAGAAGCTGCATCCCGACGCAAATGCCGAGAAATGGAGCGCCCTCATTCAGAACTCGCTGGCGCAAGGCGGCCTCAAGTCCATCCACCGCGCGCAGATTGGCGGCGCACGCGCCAAAGGCACCGACGCCCGGCAGGACGATGCGGTCGGCGCGACTGATGCGCTCGGGATCGGCCGTCACCGAAACATCGGCCGCGCCGGCCGCGCGCAGAGCATTTTCGACCGAGTGCAGGTTGCCGGACTGAATATCCACCAGCGCAAGCATCAGCGCACCCGTGATCGGGCGACCGGGCGATCAGTGGGGCGGACGCTCACAAGACCCCCTTGGTAGAGGGGATGGAATCGGCCTTGCGCGGATCGATCTCGATCGCCTGGCGCAGCGCCCGGGCAAGCCCCTTGAACGCGCTTTCGGCGATGTGGTGGTTGTTTTCGCCGTGCAGGGTCTCGACGTGCAGCGTGATGCCGGCCGCCTGCGCGAAGCTGTGAAACCAGTGTTTGAACAGCTCCGTATCCATCTCGCCGAGCCGCTTCTGGCTGAAATCCGTATTCCACACGAGCCATGGGCGGCCGGAGATATCGAGCGCGACTCGCGTAAGCGTTTCGTCCATCGGAGAAAGCGCATCGCCGTAGCGCCGAATGCCGCGCTTATCGCCAAGCGCGCGGGCGAGCGCCTCGCCGATGGCAATGCCGGTGTCCTCCACCGTATGATGCTGATCGATGTGCAGATCGCCCCGGGTTTCCACGTCGAGATCGATCAGGGAATGGCGCGACAGTTGCTCGAGCATATGATCGAAAAAGCCAACCCCGGTCGAGATGCGGTAGGTGCCGGTGCCGTCGAGATTGACGGTGACCGCAATCTTGGTTTCGCTGGTGTCGCGGCGGATTGTGGCGGTGCGCATTGAGCGCACATAGCGGGGCCTGTGCGTCATGCAATCTTGACCAGCCGTTTGCGACCGTTACCCATGGCGAGAATGGACGACCAAGCACCAGACAGCCTGATTCCGTATGACGAAATCGTACAGGAGGCACTGCGCGCCGTGGTGGCGCGCGTGCTTGGCTCCGTGGCCACCGGCGGCGGTTTGCCGGGCGAGCATCATTTCTACATTACGTTCAAGACCCAGGCCGCCGGGGTAGATATTCCGCAGCGATTGATCGAGCGTTTCCCGGACGAGATGACGATCGTTCTCCAGAACCGCTTCTGGGATCTGATGGTCGACAGCGAGCGGTTTTCCGTTGGCCTCAGTTTCAACCAGGTGCCTTCGAAGCTGGTGATCCCATATTCCGCGATCACTGGCTTCCACGATCCCGCAGTGAACTTCGAGCTGCGGTTCCAGGCGCAGGAAGGTCCGGGTGACGGCCCCGAACCGCACGATCCGGCAGAGAATGACGGGCCGCCGTCCTCCAGCGAGGATGGTTCGAACGTCGTCAGCGTGGATTTCAAGCGCAAGAAGTAAGCAGCGGCCCGCCACGCGATGCCGGGCCTGCATGCAACCGAAGCACGGGTTCATTGCTTCTCTTTTCCGTCTTCCGCGGGGATGAGCCATGAACAACCGGACTGAAACCGACTCGATCGGCGCCATAGCGGTGCCGGCCGATGCGTATTGGGGCGCACAGACCCAGCGCTCGATCGAGAACTTTCCCTTTCCGCCATCCGAGCGAATGCCGATGGCAATCGTTCACGCGCTCGCGCTGGTGAAGCAGGCGGCATCTCGCGTGAACCGCAAGCACGGGCTGGAGGCGGAGAAGGCCGACGCCATCGAGGCCGCGGCCGCCGAGGTGGTGTCAGGCAGTCTGGACGATCATTTTCCGCTCGTGATCTGGCAAACCGGCAGCGGCACCCAGAGCAATATGAACGTGAATGAGGTGATTGCCGGACGCGCCAACGAGATGCTGACGGGCGAGCGCGGAGGTAAAACGCCCGTTCACCCGAACGATGACGTCAATCGTGGCCAATCCTCCAACGACTCCTTTCCGACGGCGCTTCATGTCGCGGCCGCGCTGGCCGCCAGCCGCAGGCTGATGCCGGCGCTGGAGCATCTTCAGCGCGCATTGGCTGCAAAGGCGGACAAGTGGCAGGGGATCGTGAAGATCGGTCGCACCCACATGCAAGATGCGACACCGCTGACGCTGGGCGACGAGTTCTCCGGTTATGCGACTCAGCTCGAACTCGCGCGAGGGCGACTGCAGCCGCTGATCGAAGAAGGGCTTTCGCGCCTTGCGCAGGGGGGAACGGCCGTCGGAACGGGCCTCAACGCGCCGCCAGGCTTTGCGGAGGATGTTGCTGCGGAGTTGGCGGATCTGACCGGCTTTCCGTTTCAGACCGCGGGTAACAAGTTTGAGGCGCTGGCCAGCAATGACACGCTGGTTGATCTTTCCGGGCGGTTGAACACCCTTGCCGTGGCGCTGACGAAGATCGCGAACGATATCCGGCTGCTCGGTTCGGGGCCGCGCTGCGGCATTGGCGAGCTCATCCTTCCGGCGAACGAGCCGGGCAGCTCGATCATGCCCGGCAAGGTCAATCCGACCCAGGTCGAGATGCTGACGATGGTCGCTGCACAAGTGATCGGGAACCATGCGGCGATCACGGTCGGTGGCATGCAGGGCCACTTGGAACTGAATGTTTTCAAGCCCTTGATTGGCGCAGCTGTGTTGCGGTCGATGGACTTGCTGGCGATCGGCATGGAGAGTTTTGCCGAGCGATGCGTCGAAGGCCTGGAGGCGGACGAGGGGCGGATCGCCGATCTGCTCGACCGTTCGCTGATGCTGGTGACGGCGCTCGCGCCCGAGATCGGCTATGACAATGCCGCCAAAATCGCCAAGCACGCCCATGCCGAGGGGCTCACGTTGCGGCAGGCCGGGATGGCGCTGGGCCTGGTCGATGAAGCGACGTTCGACCGGGTTGTCAGACCCGAGGCGATGCTGGGAACCTGAGTGGCATGCCCCGGGTTGATCACGGTAAGTATCGGAAAGGACGAATATGCTTCGCACCATCATCGGCGCGCTTGTTGGCAAGGAGATCGACCAGCGGGATGGGCGCGGCGGCCTGAAGGGCGCGGCGATCGGCATGCTGGCGGCGCGCGCCGTGACGCGAACCGGACCGCTGGGACTGCTGCTTGGTGGCGGTTACGTGGCGAAGAAAATGTATGATCGCCGGCGCGCGAGCAAGGGCATGGGGGCGCGCACTAGCCGATAAGCGAGGTATGTCGTAGCGATGGCGCGGCCGATCCCGGTGTACGACCCGAGCGGATCGGCCTGGCTCTGGCACAGATTGGAGTATTTCGGCCACACGCGGGCTTGCCCTTGACGCTTCCGCCCGTGCCGCGGCAGTAGCGCGCATGGCCGCTTCCTCTCCAACCGACCCGCACGGCATGCGCCGTCGCGGCGTGCTGTTCGTTTTGTCTTCGCCGTCGGGTGCCGGCAAATCCACCATCGCTCGGAAGTTGCTGGCCGCAGAGCCTGAGCTGACCATGTCGGTATCCTATACGACGCGGCCGATCCGGCCGGGGGAAGTGGACGGCAAGGATTATAACTTCGTCTCGCTCGAGAAATTTCGCGCGATGGTGTCGAACCACGAGTTCCTGGAATGGGCGCACGTGTTCGACAACCGATACGGGACCCCCAAGGCCGATGTGTTCCATACCCTGAGCGAGGGGCACGACATCCTGTTCGACATCGACTGGCAAGGCGCGCAGCAATTGCACCAGCTGGCCGGGGGCGACGTGGTTCGGGTGTTCATCCTGCCGCCTTCCATGGCAACCTTGCGCGATCGGTTACAGAAGCGCGCGACGGACAGCCAGAACGTGATCGACGCGCGCATGGCGCGGGCCGCCAATGAGGTGAGCCACTGGGACGGCTATGACTATGTCCTGGTCAACGATGACCTCGAACATTGTTTCGAGTGCGTCCGCATGATCCTGGCGGCGGAGCGGCTGAAGCGATCGCGGCAGACAGGCATTATCGGCTTCATCCGCAGCCTGCTGAAGAACGATCCGGCGACTGATCCGGCCTGAGCCTCAACCAAGAAGGCCGAGGAACCGCACCGCCGAGTCGAAATCGCGCCTGCGGACCGCACGTGCCTTCTCGGCCTCGGCATCCTCGCCCCATAATTCGGCCTGCCACGCCTCGTCGATGATGGCGGCCGACCAAAGGTCATCCGCGCTTATGGCCCGTTCCGCCAGCGCGAGCGCGCCGACCAGCGTGCCTGCGATCGTGACCAGCGGCTGGAGCGCCACCAAGGCGAACGGCGGACGACTGGCGACCGCTTCCGCGAGACGCGCAACGGTGGCGGTCGGCTGCGGACGGTGCATCACACCGCTGATCGTTTCGAAGTGGACGTCGTATCGATCGCGCGCCCAGGCGAGCAGCGGATCCCATGCCGCTTCCTCGCGCGCGACGAGTTCTGGCGGCGACTCGGCGCGGTAATAGAGAAGATCGCTTTCCGCATAGGCGGCCAGTCCCGCGGCGAAGGCTGCGGGATCGGGCGCCACACGGTCGATCGCGGCATTGGCAAGCCCGGTGAGCGGCATGACGCGGGGATCGATCGTCTCTCCAACCGCGCGCCATTCCGCGGCGACGGCTGCTGCAAGGGCAGGGGTGGGCAGCGCGAGGGCGGCGCGGCCGGGCGTTCGCACGGGTCGGCCATCGAGCCGGATACCGCCATCTTCATCGACGGCAACCTCGGTCCAGAAACGCTTCACGGTTGTGGGCTCCGCCAGCGGCGCGCGAGCGATCGAGGAAGGACGGCCATGCTCCACAAGGCGACCAGGACGATCGCCCCGCCGAGTATCTTCGTCGGAGTATCTACCGCCCGCGCGAGCAGGACGATGCCGAGGATCGCGGCGGCAGCGGTGGCCAGGCGAACGAGCACCAGCACAAGCCAGCGCGATCGGGCGGGGTCAGTTGCCATGCTCCGCCTATGACGCAAGCGAATGACGCGCGCCAGCCACGACCAGATGACAGCGGCGCGAGCCCAGCTGGCCGTCAACCTCTTGGTTACAGATGCACTTTATGGTTTATTGCCGATAATAGCGAGAGCGGGCCCGGGGGGGCGAGCCTCACATGTCACTATCAGGAATGGTACGGCGATGGTCGGCGCGGCAGTGTTTGTTTATGGTTTGCTGGTAAGCTTCATCTTCTCGGGTGCGTCGCGCAACGCCAAGTTGCAGCGGCCTAACCCGCCGATCGTGACCTATGTCGGCTATGTACTGGTGGGTGTAACCACGGGCGCTTCGTTGCTGCTCTTCGCCCATGCCCTTGGGCTGTCGGCCGGCTTTCCCCTGATTGCACTCGCGATCTGATAAGCAGGGCGCGCCTCTTCTGAAGGTGAGCCGATCGCCGCGATAACGCTGCGCGCGGCGGTGGGTCTGCGATCCCCCACGCCACGCGATCGTCACGTGGGCCGGTGGATCGCGGTTTGCGGCCGGGTGGATGCCGGGACGGGCCCGGCACGATGAGCTCGTTCCTGAGCAGGCTGCGGCCGCTCAACGGCAGCCGATTCGCATCTTAGTCAGCTGCGGACCTGCGGCGGCAGGCCCGCCATTCGAGCATCAGCCAGGGTCTTTGATCGGGGTGTCGCGGGTCACTGCGCGGACCCGCGGCCGCGCCGTTCGCCGCGCCGTGCCTTGCGGACCTGCTTGGCATGGGCGCGCGCCCTGGCCTTGCGATCCTCTCGGGTCGGCTCTGGCCTTGTGTCCATCGGCATCATTTCACCGGCCATTTCCTCGAACCCGAGCCCCTTGAGGCTTTCGGCGAAGTGCGTTGGCAGCGGAGCGGTGACGTCGATGGCACCGCCATCGGGATGATCCACCCGGATCCGCCTCGCGTGGAGGTGCATCTTGCGGCTTATCCCGCCGGTCAGGAACGCGGCCGGTCCGCCATATTTGCCATCGCCGACGATCGGATGGCCGATCGCCGCCATGTGGACGCGCAACTGGTGAGTGCGACCGGTGAACGGCTGGAGTTCGACCCAGCAGGCACGATTGCCGGCGCGCTCGATCACGCGGTAGCGGCTGCGCGAGGGCTGACCGTTTTCCTCATCGACATGCATTTTCTCGCCGCCGGTGCCCGGCTGCTTGGCGATCGGAAGATCGACGGTGCCATCATCGATCGACGGAACACCGACGACGAGTGCCCAATAAACCTTCTTCGCCGAGCGGCTGGAAAACGCCTTGGAGAAGAACGCCGCCGCGCGAGCGGAACGGGCAACCAGCAGCGCGCCAGACGTGTCCTTGTCCAGACGATGCACCAGCTTCGGGCGCCCCTCTGCCTCGAACTGCAGAGCGTCCAGCAAGCCGTCGACATGCGCCGTGGTCTTCGTGCCGCCCTGCGTGGCCAGACCTGGCGGCTTGTTCAGAACAAGCGCAGCCTGGTCCTTGTGGATCACCATTTCACGCGCGAACGCCGCCTCGTCCTCACTGAGCGGCGGACGCTCCCGCTTTGGCTTGGGATCGACACGAACCGGTTCGGGTGGAGGCAGGCGAAGCACCTGACCGGCAGCGACCCGGTCGCCTGGGCCGACGCGCGCACCGTCCAGCCGCAGCTGACCCGTGCGGGCCCATTTCGCAACGGTTGTGAAGCTGGTGTCCGGCAGGTGCCGCTTGCACCAACGGTCAACGCGGATGCCATCGTCGTCCGAGCCAACGGTGAACTGGCGAACCGATTCGCTCATGCTGCCGACCTCGCCAGACCAAAACCAAGCGCCAGTGCGGCAATCGAACCGAGCACCGATGCGACGACATAAGCCAGCATCTGCGCCCAGGCGCCGCGCTCCATCATCATCACGGCATCAAGCGAGAAAGCCGAAAATGTGGTGAAGCCGCCAAGCACACCGACACCCAGGAACAGCCGCCACGGCTCCCCGCTCACCATCCGCGACAGGGTAGCGGCGAGGAGCCCCATGGCCAATCCGCCGCTGACGTTGACGAAAAGCGTACCCCAGGGCCAAGCGGCCCCCAGCGCGGACAATGCCGCGCGACCAACGAGATGGCGCAGGCCAGCGCCAAGCGCGCCACCAGCCATCACCAGAACCAATGCATTCATCCCACCGCCCCTAGACCCATGAAGGTCAGGGCGGAAGGGCAGTCAGCGCGGCGCGTCCACCATCAGATCGACATTCGTGCCGCCATCGGCGCGCGGGCGCAGCCGCACCATAAAGGCGGCGGCCTCACGCGTACCGGCAAGAACATGCTCGCCAGCGTCCTGGCCGTGACCTCCGCGATAGCCCGCATCGGTCGTCCGCGTGTAATACCAGTCGAGCAGGCGCTGCATGGGGGCGGCGCTGGCGAAGCTGACCACGCGCAGCGCGCAGCCGTTCCCGTCGGCACCCGCCGCTTCGATCACGCGCGCGTCGGGATAGAGCGGCACGGCATCGGGCAGGCGGTTCGCCCAGCTGGTGGAATAGCGCACATTGCGGACACAGTCGGCCGACCCGCCCTGACTGGCGGCGAGCGCGCCCAGGGTGAGCGCACGCCGGGCGGAGGCACATTGCGGACAATTCGCGGATGGTGCCGGTGCGGTGCGAAGCGCGCCTGCGACCGGCTTGTGCGCAGCGTCCGCGATGGTCTCGGGCGGCAGTGCCAAAGACTCGGGC
>NZ_LSKH01000164.1:0-4849 GCF_001557395.1 Sphingomonas sp. CCH5-D11
AGTGGCAGAAAGCGTGAGCAGGAAATCAGGCTGTTTGCGAGCACACGCCGCTACGTGTAGCGCCCGATTCTTTGTTGGCCGCCACCACATCTCCGCACACGGTATAGCCAAGCCGTTGGTAGAGTGCGAACGCCCGGTCGTTGCGAACAGCAACGTGGAAGATCAGGAAAGGTATCCTGCGGCGACGTACCCATTCCTCGGCGGATTTCACCAGACTTGTTCCGAGCCCACGTCCCTGCCACCGTGTCCGGATAGCCAGATTAAACGAGGCAAATTCGGCAGCGCCTTCGATGCACACGCTCCGCACATCTATGTAGCCGACGAGGTCGCCTATGCGTTGCAGGACGAAGATGCCTCGTTCGCCGGCTACGGCGGCGCTCAGCTCCACAGTTGTGCGGCGCAGGAGTTCCCCTCGATCTCGGACATCGAAGATCATATGTTCCGCTTCGCGAGCGAGGGCGATCTTCAAGCGTACCAAAGCTTTAGCGTCGGCAAGGTTCGCCGGGCGTGGCTCGCTCCAACTCCGCTTTCCGCCTACTTGAGCTATCGAACGCGCCGGCGGGAGTGGGGGCGCGTATATCGCCTGTGTCATGTGAAGACTTGGGCTCCCTGTAACGCGCGCGCGCGCTTTGGAATCGCGAGTTTGCCGAGGGATAGGTGACCAGAGCGGAAAGCGTGACGTGGGGAAAGCTGCGTCGGACAGCTTAGGCTGCGTGGCCCGTCCGCTCCACGCTGTTTCCGCTTCCAAAAGGCAAAAAGCCCAAGCAGATTGCCTGCGACAGATACAAGATCAACGGCCAAGGCGAACGGTGCGCCAATGAGAAGATTGTGGGCCAGCCAGAAGGGGGCGGCCACGAGAAAGACCATCTTCATCCGCGTCGTTGATCGCTGGGTCCGTGCCATGAAGGAAGCAGCCCCGCCGCAAGCGGCAAGGCCGGATAGGAGCCCATGCCAGGTCGCCACGGTAAGCAATAGCAGCGCGAGCAACGTCGCGCCGTCGAGCGCGAGCTTGGCAACCCGGTCACGAACCACCAGCGCGACGGTGAGCTGCATCAGGGAAAGAACGCATGCGGCCGAAGCGGTAGGCGCGCCGATCAGCGCGAAGTGCAGCGCGAAGGCGCACGCGCCGGTGCCTTGCACCATGAGCGCTCCCCGGCGCGAGGGTAGGAGCGGCCAGCTCACCACGCAGCCGAGGCCGACGATGCCGAATAGGATCGCAGCTAACCCGGTGCTCGCAAACGTCTGATCGAGGAAAAGCGACATCTATGCTCGCGTCGGGGTTGGTCCGGCTTCCACCGTGAAGGAAGAAGGTTAATGTGACGTTGTTGTCGACCGCTTTCCCATCGCGAGTCCCGGCCACAATGGCATTTGGCTTTTGTTGCGGACTGGTTCATTCTGCGCCTAGGGCGGCGCTCTTCCCTTTGGGTTCCGCCCGTGTTTGGACCAGGACAATGGTGCGTGACGCTTTCAAGCTTCTCGCCATCTCGACGTCGCTCGTGCTTTCTGGCTGTGTCAGTCCGCGAGAAATGGCCGCTCGCCATCGGGCGGCGTGTGCGAGTTATGGCTTCCAGCCTGGAACGGAGAGCTATGCGAATTGCCTTCTTCAGCTCGACGTAGGTGATTACGGCTACGGCCATCACAGGGGTGGCGTGCCGTTGTTTCCTGCCCGGCATCGGGCGCCCGCACCGCCTTTCCCTATCGCCACGCAAGACTAGGGTCGGCTACAGTTCACTGATGCTCCTTCGTCCTCACCTATTGATCTGCGCACTTTCGCTCGGCAGCGCCGCGCCCGTGGCGGCTCAGCAAGCGGTGCCTGCCGCGCCACGAACCGTGGCGGGTGCTTCGAAATTCATCCAGGACATGCTGACCCGCGGCACAGCCGTCGCAAAGCCTTGGCCGGGTTTCGTGCGGAGCAGCAGGATCACGAGCGTAGGAGTGAAAGGTGGTTGCCTCGTTACGCTCACGCTCGCCGACAAAAGCGCCCTCAGCGTGAAACTCGATCAGGTGGTTGCGATCCGACCGCTTTACTCGGCCAACGCGCCCCAGGCGTCGGTGGAGATCAAAGGGGGCGCGCAGCCCTACGAGGGTCTCGATATATTCGTCGGGGACAACGACGCGGTGCGCCGCGTCGGTGATGCCCTGGAGTTCATGCGCCAGTCCTGTGATCCATCGGCGAAGACTGGTTTCTAAACCGGCCAGCGGCGTCTCACCGACTTTTGCAAGGTTCATATGCTCGCAACCGACCAAGTTGGCCGTTATAACCTCATTCTAACCGTCGCGCGCACCGTCGTCGGCGCGCCGGGCATGATGTTGTTGTCGTTGTAGGCGGACGAGAAATAATCGCTGTTAAGCAGATTCTCGACGTTGATTTGCGCCTCGATCTGGGGGGTGAGCTTGAAGAATGCTGCGGCATCGACGCGCGTGAAGGCGGGTAGGATGGCGGTATTGCTGATGGAGGTGAAGCTCTTCGACTGGTGATAGACCCCGACCCCGGCCCCAAGGCGAGGGGTGAGGTCGTAGCGGGTCCACAGCGAAGCCTGCTGTTTGGGAACCAGCGGAACCTCGCGCCCGGCCGGGGCGACACTCGTCGTTTTGCGAATTGTCGCGTCCTGCAGCGCATAGCCCGCGCTGATCTGCCACTGTGCTGTGATCGCACCGCTAAGGCCGAGTTCGAACCCCTTACTGCGCTGAGCACCCGTCAGCACCGTCCGCGCGGCGTCGTTGGGGTCGGCCGCGCGGGTGTTGGTGCGGTCGAGCTGGTAGATGGCGGCCGTCAGGTTCAGCGTGGGCAGGATATCCCACTTGAGGCCAAGCTCGTAGTTGTCGAACCTTTCCGGTTCCAGCGCGGCGCTAGTGATATCGAGTGATGAGAATTGATCCCCCGACTGCGGCAGGAAGGACCGGCTATAGCTGGCGTATATCGAGACAGGTTGCACCGGCTTGAGCACCACGCCCACTCGGGGAGACCACAGGGTGTCCGTGCGGCTATAGCTCTGTGCGGCAACCAGGTCGTCGACGTTGAGCGTGAAGCGGTCGCGGCGAACGCCGCCGATGACATCGACATGGTCGCCGATCGAGATCTGGTCCTGCACGTAGAAGGCAGTGACGTCGGCGTTCGTGCGGACCGACCGGTAGCCGGTGTTGGCGGCGGTGCGCAGCGTAACCGGCGGCACCGTGATCGGGTCGGCCAACCCGACAAAGACGCGCCGCCCCCCATTGACGATATCGCCACCCCCGAAAAAGCCGTTGATCCGCTGGTTGCGCGTGCGCTGGTCGCTAACTTCGAAGCCGGCGAGCAGCACGTGGCGAACGGGGCCGGTGGTGACGGTCCACACAAGGTCGTTCTGGTTGAGCAGGTTCGTGCGCGTCGTGGGATCGCTATACGCTTCGAGGCCGACGCTGCGGACGCCGCCGCGCGGCGTGACCGGGGTTACCGCAAAGGCGTTCCGATAGAGCTTGTCATAATCACCGTACAGGATCCGGCTGGTCAGGGTCAGATTGTCGCTGAAGCGGTGCTCAACGCGGCCATTTAGGACCTTGGCCTCGAAATCGCTGACGTTGAACCCCGGCACACCGAAGAAGGTGTCGCGGACGCCGGTAAGCGGACGTGATGGGCTCGTGAGCGAGCCCTGGACGGCCGAGGGGACGCCTCGGTCGATCGTTCGCTTGTCGCTGTTATATTCGAAGCCCAGATCGATCCGAGTCGCACCGCCGAGCGAGAGCGCGACGGTCGGGTTGATCGCAACCCGGCGCCCGTCATAGAAGTCGCGATTGTTTCGGAACTCCTCGTAAACGGCGTTCATCCGGGTGGAGACGGACTCGCTGAGTGGCTGACTGATGTCGGCGTCGACATACCATGCGCCATATGTGTCCGCCGAACCGCTGCCGCTGATGAAGGCGTTGGCGACAGGGCGCTTGGTGACGCGGTTGATCACGCCCCCGCCGCCGCCGCGCCCGAAGATCATCGCGTTGGGACCTTTCAAAACCTCGATCCTCTCTGCATTGTAGAGGCCGCGATAATATTGCACGTCGTCACGCAAGCCATCGACGAAGAAGTCCGCGGTGCTGCTGTTCCCGCGCAGGATGATCTGATCGCGGTGTCCCTCACCTTGAGAGATTACGGCGCCGGGGACATAGCGTAGTACATCGGCAATAGAGCGCATCGCCTGGTCGTCGATCTGCGTTTCCGTGATGATCGATACCGCTTGGGGGACATCGTTGAGCTCGGTCGGTGTGCGCGTGGCGGTGCTGGTCGCATCGATCTGATAGCCGTCGCGGACGCCGGTCACGATGATCGTTTGCGAGGTGCTGCCGGGGCCCGGCAGGAACTGGTCTTGAGCCATTGCCGGGACGGTGAGCAGCCCGAAGCCGAGTGCAGTTCCAATACCAAGATTTCTCACCGTTGACCCTTTTGCGAATCTCTCTCACCAACGCAATAGGTGATTTGAGAGTGCGTCGCAATAGCCTTCGTGAGCAGCCCCCACCGGGTGGTCCGGGTAGATAGTTAGTGCATTGTCGTCTCCGCCGCCATTGCCGGGCGCAGGTGGAGCGAAGCGGAACCGGAGGCCGGCAATGGCGGCGTCGCCGCTTCTGGTGCGGGTGGGCGATAGCCCAGGCTGCTATGTGGCCGGATGGTGTTGTAGTGGCGCCGCCACGCCTCGATCAGCACTCTGGCCTCGGCGAGGCTGTAGAAGATCTCTCCGTTAAGCAGCTCGTCACGCAGCGAGCCATTGAAGCTCTCGTTGTAGCCGTTCTCCCATGGCGAGCCTGGCGTGATGTAGAGCGTGTTCACGCCGCCTTCTTCGGAGGCGTGCCGACGCGCGGCATCTACGACAACATGAAGACGGCG
>NZ_LSKH01000165.1:0-245 GCF_001557395.1 Sphingomonas sp. CCH5-D11
ACTGCTCCGCCCATTGTCAGATAATCCGAGCAGAAAATCGCTCCGTTTGCGAGCAGACGCCGCTACGATTGCAAGCGCCTACACTTACGCTTCGTCATTCCGATTCCCGTCCACAAAAGGTCATCTGGGCCTATGGACAGCCATGAGTAAAGAGACATAGTATGTGGACGGATATGGATGGGGCGAAGCGTGTGGCTTTCAGCGGTAAATGTCACGAATGTCAGCACTAGGTGACGCCGATGACG
>NZ_LSKH01000166.1:0-12160 GCF_001557395.1 Sphingomonas sp. CCH5-D11
TTCGTCGGCTGTGCGTAATCCGTTCCTCCGCAGCCTCGAGGCCCGTTCGGAACGCCAGATCGCCTTCTCGACGCAGGAGGCGGGTGATCACGTCTTCCAGCTTGATGTCGGTGTGAAGGGGAAGAACTTCTGGGTCACGCGCAACGATCTGCTGCGTGCCCGCGAATGGTTCGGCCATGGTTTCACCGATGCGTTGAAGACGCCCGACAACACGCTTGTCTTCGTCAGCCCCCAGGAAAAGGCGGAGATCCGCAAGGATCAGGCCGATTGCATGGGATGCCTCAGCCAGTGCCTGTTCTCGAGCTGGGCGGATACCGAGACCAATTCCACCGGTCGCCTTGCCGATCCGCGCAGTTTTTGCATTCAGAAGACGCTGCAGGAAATCGCTCATGGCGGCGACACCGAAGCGAACCTGATGTTCGCTGGCCATGCCGCCTACAACTTCAAGCGTGATCCGTTCTACTCCAACGGCTTCGTGCCCACGGTGAAGCAGCTGGTCGATCGGATCCTCACCGGCGACTGAGCCACCACCCGCCAGCTGTCTCCGCTGCGCCGACGTGCGGCGCAACGGAGATAGTGGCCAGGTTCGGCAATCAGTTGTCGATCGTTCCTACGACTGCGCCGGCCGCACCGCCGACAGCCGCGCCTTTCTCGACGTCGCCGCCCGACACCGCAGCAACACCAGCGCCGCCAGCACCGCCGATCGCGGCTCCCCTCAAAGTTGAGCACGCCGAGGTGCCAACAGCGGTCACGCCAAGCATCAGCAGAAGAACTGCATTCTTCATTGCGAAATCTCCGATCATGTTGAACGATCGTAAAATGCAGTAGGTTTGCTTTGTGTTCCCAGCGAAACAGCAGCCTGAATTAAGAAGTCCGTCAGACCCAACCTTCCAGCACCTGATCGGGTGGTCGATGGCCATCGGCCCACATCCGGATGTTCGTCATCACCTTTTCGCCGGTGGCAAGACGGCCCTCGAACGTCGCGGATCCCATGTGCGGGGTCATGACGACATTCGGCAGGGCGAGCAGCCGGGGATCGATCACCGGCTCATGTGTCCAGACGTCGAGTCCGGCGCCGGCGAGGCGTCCCGCTTCGAGTGCATCGATCATCGCATTTTCATCAACGATGCCGCCACGGCTCGCGTTGATCAGGTAGACGTGAGGGCGCAGTAGCGCGATCCGTTGCGCGCTGATCAGGTTCTCACTGTCTGCATTGCGCGGCGTGTGGATGGTCAGAATGTCGATATTGGCAAGCATCTCATCCAAGTTCGGATGCCATTGTGCCTGCAGTTCTGCCTCCAGGACTTTCGGTAAGCGGTGGCGATTGTGATAATGTACGGAAAGGCCGAATGCGCGGGCTCGGCGCGCTACTGCCTGGCCGATTCTCCCCATGCCGACGACACCAAGTGCCTTGCCGCCAATCCGGTGACCCAACATGCCGCCTGGGCTCCAGCCCTTCCATTCGCCAGAGCGAACAAGCTTCTCGCCTTCGGCCAGGCGACGCGGGACCGAGACGATAAGCGCCATCGTCATGTCGGCCGTATCTTCGGTAAGTACACCCGGCGTGTTCGTGACGATGATACCGCGTGCGCGTGCAGCCCTCAGGTCGATGTGGTTCACACCAGCACCGAAGTTCGCGATCAGCTTAAGCCGATCGCCGGCGGCGGAGATCAGTTCGGCATCGATCGTGTCGACCACGGTCGGGACCAGTACGTCGCAATCCTTCATGGCTGCGGCAAGCTGTTCCCGCGACATGACTTGGTCCGCCCGATTGTTGACCGTGTCGAACAGATCCTCAAGCCGGTTCATGGTGGCGTCAGGCAGCTCGCGGGTAACAAAGACCCGAGGATTGGGGCAACGGCGCGTATCGACCATGCCGCAGGCTTGGCGAAGCGGCGCTTTCGCGTCAACGATCGGTTGAAGCTGGGCGATACACCCGGCTACAGAACATTGTGCGCGACGGGGGGACGATCATGCGGCGATGGACGGCAGGACTGGCGATGCTTGCCGTGTTGATTTCGGGAGGCAGCGTCGCCGCGCAAACCGGAAAAGAGAAACCCAAGCCCCCGTATTTCGCGTCGATCGGCGCCGGGAAGGCGAGGATGCGTTCAGGGCCGGGCCGCTCATATCCTGCAACCTGGCTCTATGTGCGTGCTGACCTGCCGGTGCGGGTCGTCGACGTCTTCAAGGAGTGGCGCAAGGTTGAGGATCCCGGCGGAGAGCAGGGCTGGATGCTGGGCAATTTGATCAGCAGCACGCGAACGGCAATCGTGCAGGAAGCAGTTACTGAACTGCGCGATCGACCGGCCTTCGGAGCGCGGGTGCTTTGGCGTGCGGAGCCGGGCGTGGTGGGGCGCGTGAGCCAATGCGCTCGCGGCTGGTGCCGCTTTGATGTGCGAGGACAAGTCGGCTTTGTAGAGGCGACCCGCTTGTGGGGCGTCGCGCCGGAGGAGACACTCCCGTGATACAGGACTTTGATCTTGAAGCGTTTGTCACGGCAACGCTGGCGGAAGATCTTGGCCCCGGTGTCGACGTCACATCCGAGGCGGTGATTCCCGCCGACGCCCGGTTCAATGCCGTGATGGCGACCCGCGACGCGATCACTGTCGCGGGGCTTGAAGTTGCCAGCGCGTTTTTCCGGCATCTGGATCCTGCGGCTACTGTCGAAGCCTTGGCAAAGGACGGCGCTCGTGTTGCCCGCGGTTCTGTGTTGATGCGGATAAGTGGCCAGGCACGCGCGCTCCTGACCGCTGAGCGTTCCGCCCTGAATACGGTCCAGCACCTGTCGGGGATCGCCACCATGACTAGCCTGTACGTGGATCGTCTTGCGGGAACGGGCACGGTGCTGCTGGATACCCGCAAGACTCTCCCTGGACTTCGCCTGCTGGAGAAATATGCCACCCGCATGGGCGGTGCGCAGAACCACCGTATGGGTCTGTGGGACGCCGCGATGATCAAAGACAACCATGTCGCGGTCGCCGGTGACGTGTCGATCGCGGTTGCCCGAGCGCGCGCGGCAGGTATCGCCGAGATCATCGTGGAGGTTGACCGGCTTGAACAGATCGAGCCGGCGATCGCTGCCGGCGCTACGCGGCTTCTCTTGGACAATATGCCTCCTGCGGTGCTTTCCCAGGCAGTAGCGATGATTGATGGCCGCATCCCGTCCGAAGCATCGGGCGGCATTTCGCTGGAGACGATCCGGCCGGTGGCGCAAACGGGCGTGAACTTCGTCAGCGTCGGCCGGCTTACCCAATCTGCGCCCGCGGCCGATATCGGTCTTGATTACGAGATCGCGTGATCTGCTGACGCCTGTCGCAAGTCGAAGTGTGTGCGGGGCCGCAGTAGGGATTGATGCGGATCCTATTCAGCTCTGAGGATGAGTTTCCTCGCCAGGGCTACGGCCGGCGCGAGTTTCATGGAGTTCGATTGATGATCAGATGGATGGGGCTGACGCTTGCGATGTTGCCCGCTGTGGCAACAGCACAGGCGTATCAATGCTCAGTGCCGGACAGCGGCATGCTGACGGTTCACCCCGACCTGCCGAACGAAAAGGAGCCGCAGCGCCTCCTGCCGATCGGTCACTATACCCTCGCGATAAGCTGGTCGCCGCAATATTGCCGCCAGCCGGACCGAGCGGCGCGTTCCCGTGTGCAATGCGGCGGGGGCAATCGCTTCGGCTTTGTTCTGCACGGGCTTTGGCCCGACGGTGTCGGGAAGGAGTGGCCGCAATATTGCAAAGCAACGCCGCTGCTTTCCGAACGCACGATCCGCGCAAACATCTGCTCCACCCCCTCTGCGCAGTTGCTTCAGCATGAATGGGCCAAGCACGGTACCTGTATGGCGGGCGAGACGCCGGACAGCTACTTCGCCAAGGCCACCAGCCTGTACCGCAAGTTGCGCTACCCGGACATGGTGTCGCTATCGCGGCAGCCGCTCTCTGCTGGAAAGCTCGCCAACGCCATCGCCCGTGTTAATCCTGGGATGAGGTCGGATATGATGAAGATCACTACCGATCGTCAGGGCTGGCTGGATGAAGTCTGGATCTGCATGAACAAGCGCTTTCAATATACGCGGTGCCCGGCGCATCAGGGCGGCGTTAAAGCAAGCGCACGGGTGCGGGTCTGGCGCGGGTCGCGCTAGCCCAGCATTGAAAGTGTTGACCGGGCGCGGCAATGCTCGCCCGGTCTCAAGCCGTTATCGCTTGCGGGTCAGTTCCCGCATCGCATCGTCGAGGCCAGCTAGGGTAAGCGGATACATGCGGTCGTTCATCAACTCACGGATGACCTTTACCGATTGAGAATATCCCCATTGCGACTGGGTGACGGGGTTCAGCCAAACTGCCGCAGGATAGGTTGTCGTCAGTCGATGCATCCAGACTGCGCCCGACTCCTCGTTGAAATGCTCCACGGAGCCACCCGGATGCGTGATCTCATAAGGACTCATTGAGGCGTCGCCGACGAACACCAGCTTGTAATCATGTGGGAACTTATGGAGGACGTCCCAAGTTGGCGTCCGTTCTGCAAAACGGCGTTTGTTATCCTTCCACACGCCTTCATAGGGGCAGTTGTGAAAGTAGAAAAACTCCAGGTTTTTGAACTCACTGGTCGCCGCTGAAAAGAGCTCTTCACACAGTTTGACGAACGGGTCCATGGATCCGCCGACATCTAGGAACAGCAGCAATTTGACAGCGTTCCTGCGTTCCGGGCGCATGTGGACGTCCAGCCATCCCTGCCGGGCAGTTCCGTCGATGGTCGCATCGATGTCCAGTTCATCCGCCGCACCTTCCCTGGCGAACTTGCGCAGGCGACGAAGCGCGATCTTGATATTGCGGGTGCCAAGCTCGCGCGTATTGTCCAAATTCTTGAATTCGCGCTGATCCCAGACCTTCAGCGCGCGCTTCTGTTTCGATTCTCCGCCGATCCGCACGCCTTCTGGATTGTAGCCGGAATTGCCGAAAGGCGAGGTCCCACCGGTACCCACCCACTTGTTGCCGCCTTGGTGACGCTTTTGTTGTTCCTCAAGCCGCTTCTTCAGCGTCTCCATGATCTCGTCCCACGAGCCCAGAGACTTGATCGCCTCCATTTCCTCGGGCGTCAGGAATTTCTCTGTCACAGCCTTCAGCCACTCGGCGGGAATTTCAGCTCCCTCCTGAGCGAAGCTGGTTTCAATGCCCTTGAATACCTTGGCGAAAACCTGATCGAACTTGTCGAGCAGTCCTTCATCTTTCACGTACACTGACCGGGAGAGATAATAGAAGTCCTCCGGTGTGCGTTCGATCACGTCCTTTTCCAGCGCTTCGAGGAGCAACAGGTGCTCCTTCAAACTCGCCGGAATGCCTGCGACGCGCAGCTCGTCAAGGAAGTTGAGGAACATCGGCCATCCGCCCCATCATGTGCTTTTTTCACGTGATGGCAGACTTGCCGCGCCTGCGCCAGCACATGAGGCGCTGACGAGGCGCCGTCAGGCCGCTAGAGCCGCTGACATGGTGACAGCACGCATGCTTCCTCCGCCACCTGCCCTGATCGCGGCGGGCCATTGTATACTGCTCGACTTCGACGGCACGCTCGTTGAGCTGGTCGACAGGCCTGACGCCGTTATCGTCGATGACGGGCTGGTTGCGCTGTTGCGGCGCCTTGCGGGAACCTTTGCCGGACGTCTCGCCTTAGTGAGTGGGCGATCGGTGGCGCAAATCGAGCATTTTCTCGGGCTTGCCGTTCCGGAGATCGCAGTGGTCGGTAGCCATGGTGCCGAACTGCGGGTTTCCGGTGAGCGACTGACGCCTGCTCGTCCCGCCGCACTCGATGAGGCGGAAAGAGTGTTTTCCGCCGCGTTCGCGGGGCAGAAGGGGGTGGTGATCGAAGTGAAGTCTCTGGGAGTAGCAGTTCATTATCGCATGGCGCCGGAGCAGGCTGCCACAGCCCGCCGACTGGCGGAGGATTTCGCCGGACAAGAGGGCCTGGTGTTGCAAACAGGCAAGATGATGGTGGAGCTTCGTGCGGGCGGGCACGATAAGGGCAGCGGCATCACCTCTTTGCTGTCCCAACCAGCATTCCAAGGATGCAAGCCAGTGTTTGTCGGAGATGACGTGACCGATGAAGCCGGCTTTGCGGCAGTGGCCACGCTGAACGGGGTTGGCGTGCTGGTCGGACCAGCACGCGAGACTGCGGCGACGTATCGGCTGGATGATGTCGCCGCGGTAAGAAATTGGCTGGGGACTGCGGCATGACGGCGACAATGGATCTTTGGCCGATCGGAAACTGCCAGGTTTCAGCGTTGGTGGATCGTGCGGGCCGCTTTGTATGGGGCTGCCTGCCGCGGGTGGACGGCGATCCTGCATTCTGTTCGCTGCTTGATGACAAGCCACCGGCCGGAGATGATGCCTTCGGTTTCTGGGAGATCGATATCGATCGCCTGCGGGAAACGAAGCAGCACTATATTCGAAACACCCCCATCCTGGTCACACGTCACGAGGACGAGAATGGAAGCGCGATCGAGGTAATAGACTTCTGCCCGCGCTTTACGCGTAACGGCCGCAAATATCGTCCGGTCGCATTCGTTCGCATCGTTCGGCCTGTGGCGGGCAGCCCGCGAGTGCGCATCCGATTGCGACCGGCGACGAACTGGGGTGAGGGGCAGGCGGATACTACCCGCGGCTCCAATCACATTCGGTATCTCCTGGATGACAGCGTCGTTCGCCTGTCCACCACGGCGCCGGTCGGCTGGATCGAAGACGAGCGCATGTTCAGGGTCGAGCGACCGCTTTACTTTTTCATGGGGCCGGATGAAAGTTTTGCTGACGATATTGCCGTGTCGCTCGAGAACATGCTCGATCGCACCATTGAGGAATGGCAGCATTGGGTGCGCAGCCTGGCCACTCCGTACGAGTGGCAGGAAGCCGTAATCCGCTCGGCTATCACCCTGAAGCTTTGCCAGCACGAGGAAACGGGCGCGATCGTCGCTGCGCTGACGACTTCCATCCCTGAACATGCGGATTCGCAGCGGAACTGGGATTATCGCTACTGCTGGGTACGCGACGCTTATTACACGGTTCAGGCCTTGAACCGTCTAGGTGCGCTCGACGTCCTGGAAAGCTATCTCGAATATCTTCGCAACATCGTCGACAATGCAAAGGATGGCCATATTCAGCCGTTGTACGGCGTTGGTGGTGAGGCGACGCTGGTTGAGCGCGAGGCTCCGGCTCTCAATGGTTATCGCGGCATGGGGCCGGTGCGCGTCGGCAATCAGGCATATGAGCAGATCCAGCACGACGCCTACGGGCAGATCGTCCTGTCGAACGCACAAGCCTTTTTTGATCATCGCTTGCTGCGCGTAGCGGACCGAGACGATTTTGAGGCGCTCGAACCGGTGGGTGAGCGCGCCTGGGAGAAGTTCGACAAGCCGGATGCGGGTTTGTGGGAGCTGCGGACCAAAAGTCACGTGCACACCTATTCGGCCGCGATGTGCTGGGCCGCCTGTGATCGGCTGGCGAATGGTGCGCAGGCTCTGGGGTTTTTCGAACGGGCGATCTTCTGGCGTGACCGGGCGAACATCATGCGGGCGCGCGTCGAGGAGGCAGCCTGGCGGCCGGAGACGCAAAGGATGTCGGCGACGTTCGGCGGCGACGATCTTGATGCCAGCCTTCTGCAGCTGCTCGACCTTCGGTTCCTGGCGCCGGATGATCCACGTTTCCAGTCCACGCTCAATGCAGTCGAGGGTGGGCTGAGGCGCGGATCGCACATGTTGCGTTACGCCACAGAGGACGATTTCGGTCTGCCTCATACTGCCTTCAACGTCTGCACCTTCTGGCTGATCGAGGCCCTGCACTTTACCGGCCGGGACGCTGACGCACGCGAGCTGTTTGAAGAGATGCTGTCGCGGCGTACGCCCGCCGGCCTGCTGTCCGAAGACATCGATCCCGTCACTGGTGAGCTATGGGGCAATTACCCGCAGACCTATTCGTTGGTCGGTGTCATCAATTGCGCGGTGTTGCTGAGCAAGCCCTGGAGCGCGATCCGATGAGCCGCCTGATCGTCATATCGAACCGGGTGTCGGCGCCCACCGCGGAACAACCAAGCGCGCAGGGCGGGTTGGCGGTCGCGCTGACCGCTGCCCTGCGCGAAGCGGACGGTATCTGGTTCGGGTGGTCCGGCAACACCGGCGACACGGGTGAACTGCGGTTCGAGACCTATGATGGCGTAACCTCTGCGACGATCGATCTGCCGGAGCAGGATGTCGAGGAATATTACGACGGCTATGCCAATCGCACGCTCTGGCCCCTGTTCCACTACAGGCTGGGTTTGACCGAGTTCGAGCGCGACTTCCAGGGCGGTTATGAGCGGGTCAACCGCCTGTTCAGCGAGGTTATCAGCCCGCACATCGAGCCCGAGGATCTGGTCTGGGTTCACGACTATCACATGGTGCCGCTTGGCTGGATGCTGAGGCAGAAGGGTGTGAGGAACCGGCTGGGATTTTTCCTCCATATACCCTGGCCGCCGACGCGGTTGCTGATCGCCTTGCCGGAGCATCGGCGATTGGTGGAGGCGTTGTTCGCTTATGACGTCGTCGGCTTCCAGACGCGGGAGTGGCTCGAGACGTTTCACGACTATGTTGAGCGGGAGATGGACGGCACCATCGGGCCCAATGACGAGGTCACGGTAGGAGGTCGCACCATCAAGGCCATTGCATGCCCGATCGGCATCGATGCAAGCGAGTTCATCGCCGCAGCGAACGGCGACAAGGCGGCAACGACACTGTCCCGCATGGTCGAAAGCGTCAGCGGGCGTGATCTGATCGTCGGTGTGGACCGGCTCGATTATTCGAAAGGCATCGAAGAGCGGTTCAACGGCTATCAGCGCTTCCTGGAAACGCGACCCGATCAGCGCACCAATGTGTCGTTGTTGCAGATCGCGCCGCCCTCGCGCGCGACGGTTCAGAGCTACCAAGAGATCCGCGCGACACTGGACGCGCTTTCCGGCCGCATCAATGGCGCCTTCGCGGAAATCGACTGGGTTCCGCTTCGCTATGTGAACCGGGGTTTGCCGCGGGATGTTCTTGCCGGCGTGTACCGCGCGGCGCGCGTCGCGCTTGTCACGCCGCTGCGCGACGGGATGAACCTCGTGGCGAAGGAATTTGTCGCGGCGCAGGATCCTGAAGATCCGGGCGTATTGATCTTGTCGCGATTTGCCGGCGCTGCGGAACAGCTTGGCGAGGCGTTGTTGATCAATCCGTATAGCCCGGACGAACTGGCGGACGCGATCGAGCAGGCGCTGGCCATGCCGCGCGATGAAAGGATCGCACGCTGGCGCAAGATGTACGACAATGTTTGCCGTGAGGATGTGATCTGGTGGCGTCGCCGTTTCACGGATGCGCTTGCAGCCGTGGAGTTGAACCACGCTTAGCTCATGAATGCCTGGAGGTATGGCTTGCGCTGACCGGCGCGTCGTAGGCAAGGCGCCATATGACCTTTCGACTCAGTGCGTTCGGCGCCTTGCTTCTTGCTACTCCCGCTTTGGCGCAAACCGCGCCGGACATCATCGTGACGGGCCGAGGCCTTGAGGATCGAGCCGGGGACCGCGTGGCGAGCGTGGTGACGATAGATGCCGACCGTATTTCGGCGAACGCAAGCGATCGGCTGGAAAGCGTGCTTGCGGACGTCGCCGGCCTACAGCAGTTCCGACGCTCGGACTCCCGGTCGGCGAACCCGACCAGCCAGGGCATTTCCTTGCGCGGTATCGGCGGCAATGCATCCAGCCGGGCCTTGCTGATTTTCGACGGTGTCCCGCAAACGGATCCGTTCGGCGGGTGGGTGCCTTTTCCCGCTTATGCCACGGATCGGATCGGCCGGATCAGAGTGTCGCGCGGCGGCGGTAGTGGTTATTTCGGTCCCGGAGCGCTCGCCGGTACGGTGGAGCTGGAAAGCGCCGATCCGCGTGAGCAGCCGGGCATCGCCGGCTCGCTTGCTTATGGAAGCCGCGACTCCCTTGATGCGCAAGGGTCCGGCACGATGTTGGCCGGTGTTGGCTTTGCAACGCTGTCGGCTGCCTATTCGCGCGGCGATGGCTTCGTGCCGACGATCGCGGAAGCGCGCGGCGCGGCGGATCGGCCTGCCGGTTACGAGCAGGCATCGGCAGCGGTGAGGGGGGGGCTTCGACTCTCGCCTGATACGGAGCTGCAAGCAAACCTCAGCGCCTTCACCGATCGGCGTGAGCGTGGCACGGCCTTTACGGCAAATCTTAGCGAGGGGGCTGATGCCAGTGTTCGGCTGGTCGGACGGGGAAGATGGGGCTATTCGGCACTTGCCTATCTTCAGACCCGGGCCTTCGCGTCGCAGTTCGCCAGCGTGCCAGCAGACCGGGGGAGCGCCACGCAGACCCTGGATCAATATAACACTCCTGCAACCGGAATGGGCGCTCGCTTCGAGATCGTGCCTCCTGTTGGCTCGGGGCGTGATCTGCGGCTTGGCATGGATTGGCGGAATGTCGAAGGGCGGACACAGGAAAACTACACCTTTGTCGACGGCTCACCGACGCGGCGGCGGATCGCAGGCGGGAACAGTCGTACGTTGGGTCTGTTCATCGACGGCGCGGTGACGGCGGGTGACTGGACGCTGACCTTGGGCGGTCGGGTCGATCGATGGCGGATCGCCGATGGGCGTCTGAACGAATATACCTTGGCGACCGGCGTGCCACTCACCGACGCGCAGTTCGAAGATCGAACCGGCACGGAGTGGACCGGGCGGGCTGGAGTGGCATTCGCCGCTTCCAAGGACATCACGCTCCGCGCGAGCGCCTATCGCGGGTGGCGCTTGCCGACGCTGAATGAACTCTACCGGCCGTTCCGCGTCGGCGCTGATGCGACCGCTGCAAACGCCTTGCTGAAACCCGAGCAGCTGAGTGGCGTCGACGGTGGTGTCACGATCGCTCCCACCGCCGACATTTCGTTCAGTGCAACGGTCTTCTGGAATCGTCTGGAAGACGCCATCTCGAACGTCACCGCCGGCGTCGGGCCGGGAACGTTCCCGGGTGTTGGCTTCGTGGCCGGAACATACCGCGTCAGGCAGAATCTCGATGCGATCGAGTCGAAAGGCTTCGAGCTGGATGCAAGGTGGCAGGCCGGGCCGGTATTTGCCCTAACATCGTGGAGCCACGTCGATCCGCGGGTGGAGGCGACAGGTTTGGCCGTAACGCTGGATGATCTCAGGCCAGCTCAAACCCCATTGGATCAGGTGTCGGGCACGCTTGGCATGCGAAGCGGTAGATGGACTGCGTCAGCTACCTTGCGGCATGTCGCTCGCCAGTTCGAGGACGACCAGAATGGCCGGGAGCTCGCACCGGCAACGACGGTCGACGCGTATCTGGCTGCGCCGCTCATGCCTGGTGTCGCCATGGAGTTGCGCGGCGAGAACCTGCTGGACGAGCAAGTGGAGGCAGGCATCAGCGGTGTTGGCGTGGTGGAGCGAGCCACGCCCCGAACGCTTTGGGTTGGACTGCGCATACGGCAGTGAACATTGGGTTGCGGGTGAGGGCGAGCTAGCCTGCTTCGCGCTGCAGATGATCGATCGCAGTATCGATGCAGTCCATCAGCATGTTGATTGCCGTCGCAGGGGGATAGTTGGGGTCTATGGTGCGACGCTGAAAGACACCGAAAGCGATGGTGTGGATCATTTCGGCTACCCGTTCACATCGCTCAAGCCTGACGCTGGTCGGGACAAGTGACTGCAAGGCAGTCGTAAGCGCGCAATGCATCCTTCTCTGCAAACCGCGGGCAATTTCGCCGATCCGTTCGTTGCGCGATGCTTCCGCCATGATCTCCGCAAACAGGCGTCCACCATCGCCTCGCTCCTCGCAAGCGACGAAATCCCGGATCCATTTGCGTACCGCTTCAGGATGCCCGCTGTTGTTGGCCGCGCATAGGCCGCTCTCCGAGAGAAACTCTTCGAGGTCTCTCTCGACAATGGCCGCCACGATCGCCTCCTTGTTGGCGAAATCGCGATAGATTTGCCCAACGGCAACGCCTGATGCCTGTGCGATCTGGGCGATGCCGGTGCCATGAAAACCATGGGCGGCGAACGCATCGCGCGCCGCTTGGATCAAGTTCTCACGTCGTGCTGTGGATCGGCGTGGAAAAGGGACCCCGGTAGCGGGGTGATCGGCGTCGAAAA
>NZ_LSKH01000167.1:0-2967 GCF_001557395.1 Sphingomonas sp. CCH5-D11
CTTCTGCACCATTGCCTCCTCAACCTGCTGGACAATGCCGGCCGCTATGGCGCGCCGGGCAGCGCCATCACCATCGAGGGGCGGCACCGATTCGGCGAGCTTCGGCTGGCGGTGCTGGATCACGGCCCCGGCCTGCCGCCCGGCCGCGAGGCGCAGGTGTTCGAGACGTTCCGGCGGCTGGAGGGATCCGATCGGGCGGTCGGCGGCACCGGGCTGGGCCTCGCCATCGTGAAGGCCTTTGCCGAGGCGATGGGCATGGGCGTGGAAGCCGCCAATCGCCCGGACGAGGTGGGCGCGGCCTTTACCCTGGTCTTTCCGCCCCACCTCATCGTGCGCGAGCTGCGCACCGAAAGCGCCACCTGACATGGCGGCCAAGGTGCTGGTGGTGGATGACGATGCGGCGATCCGCCGGCTGCTGCGCAACACGCTGCTGCGCGCCGATTATGCCGTGGCGGAGGCGGGCAATGCGCGCGAGGCGCTGCGCCTGGCGCCGATCGAGCAGCCGGACGCGGTGCTGCTGGACCTGGGCCTGCCCGATCGTGATGGGCTTGGCCTCATACCCCTGTTGCGCGCACAGGGCGGGCCGGTGATCCTGGTGGTATCCGCGCGCGAGGCCGTGGAGGAAAAGGTCAGCGCGCTGGATCTGGGCGCGGACGATTTCGTCACCAAGCCGTTCGACACAGAGGAATTGCTCGCCCGGCTGCGTGTGGCGCTGCGCCACCGCCATGCCGGGGCGGCGCCGCCGACGATCGTGCGGCGCGGCGACATCGCCATCGATCTCGATCGCCGCACGGTGGAGCGCGCGGGCGTCGAGGTGCATCTGACGCGCAAGGAGCGCGACGTGCTGACGCTGCTCGCCCGTCACCTTGGCCGGGTCGTCACGCACGAACGGCTGCTCACCAGTTGCTGGGGCGGGGACGAGGATCCCCGGATCGAATATCTGCGTATCGTGATCCGCAACCTGCGCCAGAAGCTGGAAGCGCCCGGCCCGGTCGGCAGCGTGATCACCAACGAGCTTGGCGTGGGATATCGGCTGCGCGCCGACGGCTGACGCCGCGATCCGGCCGGCGCCGCCCGCCCGCCCGCGCGCTCAGCCGCCTATAATGGCTCCAGTGCATGGCCGCGCGTGAGCGGCCGCGAGGAGCAACGGTGCGACACGACGAACAGCAGCCAGGCGCAGCGGGCCTGCGCATCACTGAGCCCCGCGCCGGGCGGGTGCTGGCAGGCGGGACGAGCGGGCTGGCGCGCCTGCTGAGCCTCGGCGACGAGGCGATGGTGATCGCCACACGCTTGCAGCCGCATCTGGGCGAGCAGGTGACGGTGGACCTGTCGGACGAATGCTCGCTGACCGGCACGGTGATCTGGACGCAGCCGGGCGAATGCGGGCTGTGTCTCGCCGCGCCGATCGACAGCGCCGCTTTGTTGCAGCGCCTCGCCCCGAAGCGGGCGCGAGAGCGGGCGGTAGGCGAGCACCGCCGGCGTCGGCCGTCCGACACGCCGGTGGTGATGCTGAGCGAGCTGGGGCAGCAGATCGTGCGCCTGCGCGACCTCACGCCGGGCGGCGCGCGCATCGTGCATGACGGCCGCTTCCTGCCGGGCATGGCGGTGAAGCTGCAGATCGCGCCCGGCATCGAGCGCCCGGGCATCCTGTCCTGGTCCCGCGACGGGATCGCGGGCGTGGTGCTGGGGGATGCGATGGACGGCGATCCGCAGGGTGTCGTGACCCGCATGTGAGCCGCGCCGGCGCGGTCCGGGATGGTTTCGTGCCGGAATCCGCCGTTTTGCGGATGCAGAGGCGTAGCGCGTGCGGCTCGCCGGATGCCGGGAAAAGCCCGGTCTCACAATGTGCGCTGGCACAGGGTTCGCGATGGGCTGCTTCCGTCGCGGAGGCCGCCCCAGCGCGCAGCCTTCCGGTGTTTCGGACGTCGAGCGCGCCTCAGGGAGGGGGCAGCATTTCCAGCATCTGCGACACGCGGCTGCGCAATTTCGGCTCGCGCGTGATTTCAAGGATGGTGCCGAGGCTGCTGCGGGCAGTGGTGACATCGCCGTCGACCAGCTCCAGCCGCGCGCGCTGCCACCAGGCATGGGCATATTCGGGCGCCATGGCCGTCATGCGTTCATATAGCGTCAGCGCGCGGCGGCCGCGGCCGGCCTGTTCGGCGCGCGACGCCTGGTTCTGGAGCAGGCGGATCAGCACCGCGCGATTGGGCATGGCGCTGACCTGAGTGACCGGCTCCTCCGCCGGCGAATGGGCCTGGAGCAGCGCGGCCAGCCGCTCCGCGCCGACCCGCGCGCCGCCGGCGAACGGATCAATGATGACGGGCGCCTCGTCCATGCCGATCAGCACCAGCACATGGCCCGGCACGTCCAGCACCTGCGCATGCCAGCCCAGCCGGCGCGCGGCCGCGACATACAGGATCGACAGGCTGACGGGCAGGCCGCGCCGGCGATCCATCACGCGGATCAGATCGGCATTGTCGGGATCGTCATAGGTTTCCTCGTCGCCCAGGAAGCCGAACTCCTGCGCCAGCACCGCGGACAGCGCCTCCGCCTGATCGGCTGCCACCATTGTCTCGCCGGCCGCCAGTGCGAGGCTGTCGGCGATCTCCTCCAGCGTGCGGTGATAGGGATCGAGATCCACCTCGGGCCGGTCCAGCAGCGCCAGCGCAAGCGCCGCTTCGTCGAGGACGATCTCCTGATCCTCGACCAGGCCGAGGCGGATCAGATCGTCATCCAGCGGGGAGGGGGTGGGCGAAGGCACGGATGAGGACATGTCGCCAAGATGGGGATGGCGGCGCCCGGGTGCAAAGCCGCAAACCGGGCGGGGGAGCGGGCGAGGAATCGCGCGGGGGAGTGGGCGAGGGACCCGGTAAGGTACCGGGCGGGAATGCGGGGATCGCGAACTTCGCCGCGGGGGCCTTGATCCGGCGCGCGCCTTGCCCCAGATTGTGCGGGCGGGCCGGGCCC